>JAVHRO010000113.1:0-36074 GCA_036171675.1 Vicingus sp.
ACACTTCGTTAACGTATTGTTTTAATATTGATTTGCCAAAGCAAATAGAAGTTGGACAAGAGGTGTACTCCATAGGTGCTTACAACATTGACGATTATACCGTTTCTGTAGCAAAAGGTATAATTTCGAGTTTTAGAAAAGTAGATGGCAAAGAATACATACAAAGCGATGTAACCATAAATAGTGGCAATAGTGGCGGAGCTTTAATAAGTCCAAAAGGCGAATTGTTAGGAATTATTACTGCCAAAATGGTTGGTAATGGTATTGAAGGAATTGGTTTTGCTATTCCTTATCGTAAAATTCAAGATGCACTCAAAATTAAGTTCGAGTAGTTTCTCTGTCAGTTCGAGTAGCGAAGCGTATCGAGAACAATAGAACCTTTTTTTTCTTTCGATACATCCCACAATTCTGAGGGACACTCGAAGTGATAAAAGGGTAAAAAACAAAATCAAGAAAGCTTACCAGACAAAATTTTCATTTCCATCATTGGAGAAATTTTCTCATAAAGGATATGATAAACTGCGTCAACAATAGGCATGTTTACTTTATATTTTTTGTTGATTTCGTAAATGCCTTTAGCTGCATAATAACCTTCGGCCACCATGTTCATTTCTATTTGAGCCGATTTTACCGAATAGCCACGACCTACCATGCTACCAAAATTTCTGTTACGCGAAAATTGAGAGTAAGCAGTTACCAATAAATCACCTAAATATGCTGAGGTTTTTACATCTCTGTGTATTTCATGAATCGCGCTTATAAATCGTTCGGTTTCTCTAATTGAACTTGCAATTAATACCGCTTGGAAATTATCGCCATAACCTAAACCATTGCAAATACCACTTGCTACGGCATAAATATTTTTTAATATGGCCGAAAGTTCGGTTCCAAACAAATCGTCAGAAATACCTGTATTTATATATCGGCACGACAAACAATCTGCAACGTATTGAGCAATTTCTTGGTCTTGACAAGCAATGGTTAAGTAGGATAAACGTTCCATGGCAACTTCCTCTGCATGGCAAGGACCAGCAATCATGCCAATTTTGTTATAGGGTACGTTAAACCTAAGGTGAAAATATTCGGCAGGAATTTGGTAATGTTCAAGTACCACTCCTTTTACTGCCGAAATAATTATTTTATTTTCTATTCCAACAATGTTTACTTCGTCAAAAGCAGTTGCAATAAATGCAGATGGCACGGCAATTATAATAATGTCAGAGTCGTCAACGATTTGTTGAAGATTAGAGCTAAGGTTAAGTCTATCGACATCAAACTCAATAGATTGGATGTATTTTAAGTTATGTTGGTATTTTTTTATATGAGCAATGCTTTCATCATCACGCATCCACCAGTTTACTTTATCCAGCGATTCGGTTAAAATTTTTACAATAGCAGTAGCCCAGCTACCACCACCCAAAACTGCTATTTTTTTGTTTTCCATAAGGCAAATGTAATTATTTTAATATACAGGTTTTAGTATCGCCATTTACTTCAACTTTTACCAATCCGTGTTTACTTAATCCTTTCATACCTGCATCCCATTGTTTTCCGCTCAACCCAACTAAATTTTTCAAGGTACTCAACTCCATAAATTGGCTTGTTTTTAACACTTCAAGTATTGATTTTTCTGAATCGGTTAACTCAATAGCTTTCTTCTCAGGTCTCATTTGAGGAAAAAGTATCACTTCTTGTATGCTCTGGTTGTTAGTTAAGAACATTATTAATCGATCTATTCCTATTCCTAAACCAGATGTTGGAGGCATACCATATTCTAATGCTCTTAAAAAGTCGTAATCAATAAACTCTCCTGCTTCATCATCGCCTTTAGCCGCAAGTTTTAGTTGCTCATCAAAACGTTCTTTTTGATCAATTGGGTCGTTTAATTCGGAATAGGCGTTGGCTAATTCTTTTCCGCAAATCATCAATTCAAAACGTTCTGTTAAACTCGAATCATCTCTGTGTTCTTTGCATAAAGGAGACATTTCTTTTGGATAATCAATAATAAAAGTTGGTTGTATGTAATTTCCTTCACATTTTCCTCCAAAAATTTCATCAATTAATTTTCCTTTTCCCATGGTATCATCTACTTCAATACCATTTGATTTACACCATGTAGCTAGTTCTAATTCGGATTTTCCTTGAATGTCGAACCCTGTAAAATCAATAATAGATTGACGCATGGTAACTCTTTTATATGGAGCTTTAAAATCTATTTTATGTTCACCAAAAACAGCTTCTGAAGTTCCGTTTACAGCTATAGCACAATGTTCAAGCAAACGTTCTGTAAACCCCATCATCCAGTTGTAGTCTTTGTATGCCACATAAATTTCCATCATGGTAAATTCAGGGTTATGGGTTCTATCCATCCCTTCATTTCTAAATGTTTTCGCAAATTCAAAAACACCATCAAATCCTCCAATTAACACTTTTTTAAGATACAATTCACAAGCTATTCGCAAATACATTGGAACATCTAACGTATTATGATGTGTAATAAATGGACGTGCTGCTGCTCCTCCTGGTATTGGTTGTAATATGGGGGTTTCTACTTCGTAGTACCCTCTTTCACCAAAAAACGAACGCATGGCACTAAAAAGCTTTGCCCTTTTAACAAAAACATCTTTAACGTGGTCGTTAACCACTAAATCGACGTAACGCTGGCGGTAACGCATTTCAGAATCGTTAAATGCATCATGTACTTTTCCATCTTCATCTGTTTTAACAATGGGTAACGGGCGTAATGCTTTACTTAATAAGGTAAGTTCATGTACTTTTAGAGATTTTTCTCCAACATGTGTAGTAAATAAAACCCCTTTAACCCCAATAAAATCGCCAATATCGAGTAATTTTTTAAAAACTTCGTTGTAAAGGGATTTGTCTTCATTAGGACAAAGTTCGTCACGGTTGATATAAATTTGAATGCGGCCTTCTGCATCTTTTAACTCAGCAAACGAAGCTTTTCCCATAATTCGTTGGCTCATCATTCTTCCTGCAAGGGTTACTTCTTTTCCTTCCACAAAATTTTCTAACAATTGTTTGGTTGACCCATCTACTGGAAAAAGTGCAGCAGGATAAGGATTAATTCCAAGTTCACGCAATTTTTTTAGCGACTCTCTTCGAACAATTTCTTGCTCAGATAATTGAATACTCATAGGGTTGTATTATTTTGGTGGGCAAAGGTAAGAAAAATGCTGAATTGATAAATAGCGTTTTATAACCAAAATAATACAACCCTATACATCCCTTAACCTTCTTTTGTTGTTGAAAAGAAGACGGTTTTATGCATCTTTATAATACATTTTTCAATACCATGCTAAAAATACAACTTATAATAGTTTGCTAATTTGTTACTCTAAGTGTAAGCGAACCCCTCAATTTGGTCCAATCAAAAATAGAATTCTAGGAGCGGCCTATGAAACGAGTATAAAAAAGAATTACTGGTTTCAACTAACAGAAAAAACCAATCCAAATTATTTTAAAAACTAGTCAATATAAATGTTATACCTTAAACTTACTGAGGATTATAACCAATATGAAAAATTGCATCACCTTGATACACTATAGGTGAGTGATTAGAACAAATAATGTAACCATCTCTTTTGGCAATTACCCTTTTTTCGAAATCTCCAAATGGATCAGAGATGGTGCCTAAAACCATTCCTTTTTTTACCATAGTACCTATACTTACAGTTGTTCTAAACATACCAGAGTAACGTGCTCTTATCCACGTTGATTCTGTTAAAGTTATGGGTTCGGGCAAATTTTGATGGGCAGATAATTCTTTTGAAAAATCTCTCATACCTAAATGTTGCATAACTTTTAATGCGCCTTTAACACCAATCTTTGTAACGATTCGATCTAAGTCTAACGATTTTCCACCTTCAAATAAAATTACATTAACCCCAGCTTTTACGGCCTCACTTCTAAACGATTTAGGTAATTCCTTTGATAACAAAATAAATGAAGCTCCAAAAACTTTTGCAATTTCCATGTTGTTTGCATGTTTTCCTTCAGTTCTAATTTGGGTATAATTAAACCTACTTCCAGCACCTGTGTGGTAATCAATGCAATATTCGACATGAGGTATTATTTCCTGCATTAAAAAATAGGCAAAGCGGCTGGCAAGCGAGCCTTCTTTAGATCCAGGAAACATTCTATTTAAATCTCTTCCGTCAGGAAATTCTCTTGTTTTATGTAAAAATCCAAAAACATTTAACACAGGAATGCAAACCACAGTGCCACAATCTGGCTTATTATAACCTTTTGCTACTATTTGACGCACAATTTCAACTCCATTTACCTCGTCGCCATGAATTCCTGCATTTAGTAAGATTATTGGGCCTGGATTTTTCCCTCTTGAAACAATTACTGGAACTTCAATAGGGGTACGAGTATGTAATCGAGCAATATTAAGATTTAACGTAACAGTTTGTTCCCGTTTTACCTTTTTTCCAAGAAGAGTAAATATTTCTGTGTCCATGTTTTAAGTAGAAAGTTTATTAAGTAGAAAGTTTATTAAGTGGGAATGTTTTATAAACTTTTAATTTTCTACTTACTTTAAACGTGTCTTTCTATGTATCTGATTATTGCGTTTGCGATATCTTTTCCAGTTGCACCTTCAATTCCTTCAAGCCCTGGGGAAGAGTTTACTTCCATAATTAATGGACCTCTTTTTGATTGAAGCATGTCTACACCTGCAATTCCTAATCCCAAAGATTTTGCAGCTTTCAATGCGGCATTTTCTTCTTCGTCAGTTAATTCAATTACTTGAGCTGAACCACCACGGTGCAAATTTGAACGAAATTCGCCTTCCTTACCTTGACGTTTCATAGCCCCAACGACAACCCCATCAACAACAAAAGCACGAACATCTGTGCCTCCAGCTTCTTTAATAAATTCTTGTACAATTACCCGTGCTTTGAGTCCATTAAATGCTTCTAAAACAGATTCTGCTGCATTATGATTTTCTGCTAAAACTACTCCAACACCTTGAGTACCTTCCAATAATTTTATTACACATGGAGCTCCTCCAACATTTTTTATTACGGTTTTTACGTCTTTTGAATAATTGGTAAAAGCTGTCTTTGGTAAACCTAAGCCTGCTCTTGACAATATTTGTAAACTCCTTAATTTATCTCGTGAGCGAACCAGTGCTTGAGATTCGGTGGCAGTAAATATTTTCATCATTTCAAACTGACGAACAACTGCAGTACCATAAAAGGTTACTGAAGCTCCAATTCTTGGTATTACTGCATCGACACCCTCTATAAGTTTTCCATTATATAAAATTTGTGGATTTTTTTTTTCAATTAACAAATCACATTTAGTATGGTCAATAACCATCATTTCATGATTTCTTTTTTCTCCAGCTTCTACTAATCTACTTGTTGAGTATAAGTGAGGATTTCTTGATAAAACAACTATCTTCATGTTAGGGATAGGTTATTAGTTTGTTTTTAAATGATAAATTTTTAATTGCGGTGTTAATAACAAATTTTTTAGACAAAAATTTACGTCCAAGTAACACACTAAATCTCATACTTCCTCGCTCGGTTAATGTTAACTCTATCTGATAAATGATATTAAATAGTTTAATTTCAGTATTGATAGAATAACGAATTTCTACAATTCCATTTGAACTTTTAACTTTTCTTTTTTTAAACTGATCAAATATGATTTCTTTTTCGTGATAGTTTTTGTATTCAGGGTCTAAAAAATTACATTTTATATGGGTTTTACTATTTTCTTCAAACTCTTGAATATTATGACAGTGTAAGCTTGAGGTGTATGCGCCTGAGTCAATTTTTACCGGAAGCTCAAATAGATTTAGTTCGGGGAAATCTGCCACATCTTGACGGCCAATTAGAATTCGTTTCTTCATTACATTAGTTGCAAAGTCAAGTTAAGGTACAAATATGAATATTTAATTTATTCTGAGATGGCATTTCCAAATAAATTAATAGGCGCGTTCGTTTTTTCCTTCGTAATAATTGATAAATGATTTATTTACTACTTTATTTCCTCCTGCTGTAGGGTAATTTCCAGTAAAATACCAATCTCCCGTATGTTCGGGACAAGCATTGTGCAATCCTTCAATGGTTTGAAAAATAATCTCAACCTTAGCATTTAATCCAGTTGGTGTTAATAATTCTGAAATTTTTGTTGAAAGTTGCTCGGTAGTAAAAGGTTTATAGATGTCTTTAACGTGATTTATAATTTGTTCTTTTGGTAAATTTTCTTGTAATTTACATTTTGTGTACACCTCTTTAATTATATGTTCTTGATGAGTGTCTTTTAAAAGTTCAATTGAAGCAGAAAAAGCTATAAAATCACCAAGTTTAGCCATATCTATTCCATAGCAATCAGGGTAACGTATTTGAGGTGCTGATGAAACTACTACTATTTTTTTAGGGTTTAAGCGGTCGAGAATTTTTAATATACTTTGTTTAAGTGTTGTTCCTCTAACTATTGAATCGTCAATTATTACGAGATTATCATTAGGATATACTGTTCCGTATGCAATGTCGTAAACGTGGGCAACAAGGTCATCACGATTATTATCTTGAGTTATAAAGGTCCTTAGTTTAGCGTCTTTTATAGCAATTTTTTCAATACGGTTTCGCAAGGCTAATATCTCTACCAATTTTTGTTCAGAAGGATTGCTTCCTAACGCTTTAATTTTTTCAAGTTTTATTTCGTTTAATTTGTCTTGTAAGCCCTTCATTAAGCCATAGAAAGAAACCTCTGCGGTATTTGGGATGAATGAGAAAACCGAGTTTTGTAAATCGTTATCTATCGATTTTAGCACTTGGTCGCATACATTTCTTCCTAATTGTTTTCGTTCTCTGTAAATATCTTTGTCAGAACCTCTAGAAAAATAGATGCGTTCAAAAGAGCATGATGTTTTTAAAAGTGGTTTTTTTATCATCTCCTCACTTACTTTTCCATCTTTTTTAATAATGAGTGCGTGTCCAGGTTTAATTTCGTGAATGGTTTCTATGGGTACGTTAAAAGCCGTTTGAATAACTGGTCGTTCTGATGTTACCACCACCACTTCGTCATCTTTATAATAGAATGCTGGTCTAATCCCTGATGGGTCTCTCAACACAAAAGCATCGCCATGACCAACCAATCCTGCCATAACATAGCCGCCGTCCCAATCTAGTGAAGAATTGACTAATATGTTTTGGATATTTAAATTTTTTGCAATCAGTGTTGATATTTCTTGACGAGAATATCCTTGTTCTTTGAATTTATCAAATAAGTCTTGATTTTCTACATCTAAAAAATGACCAATTTTTTCCATTACCGTTACGGTATCTGATTTTTCTTTTGGATGTTGGCCTATTGAAACCAAAATATTGAAAAGTTCATCAACATTGGTAAGATTAAAATTTCCTGCAACCACTAAATTTCTTGTCATCCAGTTGTTTTGACGTAAAAAAGGGTGGCATTGTTCAATACTATTTCCACCGTAGGTTCCATAACGGAGGTGTCCAAGAAAAAGTTCTCCAGTAAAAGCTACATTATCTTTTAACCAATTGGCATCTTTTAATTTCTCAGGCGATTTTTGGTAAACGTTTTCAAATTTTGCGTGAATTTTTTCAAAAATTTCTTTTATTGCTTGGTTGGTATTTGAACGATATCGGCTAATGTATCGTTGACCAGGCTCAACGTCAAATTTTATATTTGCAAGACCCGCACCATCTTGTCCACGATTGTGCTGTTTTTCCATTAAGAGATACATTTTATTTATCCCATAAGTAGCAGAACCATATTTTTGTATGTAATAATCTAGTGGTTTTAATAACCTAACTAGTGCAATTCCGCACTCGTGTTTAATAGCATCGCTCATGTTCTTGTTTTAGCCTTAAAAGAGTTGCAAAGTTAAATTTTTTTAAGGTGTTTTAGCAGATTAAATTTATGAATAAACTTATAAAATCTACCTTATCATCATTTCTTTCCTATTAAATCTAATACACCATTAATAAAAGTTAATGGATGAATTGGATTTCCTGGGACATACAAATCAACTTTTAAGTTTTTCAATATATTTCTATTAAGTGCAGGGCTACCAACAAAAATTCCACCACTAATGGCATCAACACCACAAAGGATAACAATTTTAGGTTCAGGTATAGCTTCGTAAGCAGTTTGTAATGGTTTTGCCATGTTTTCGGTAATGGGGCCAGTTATCACTATTCCATCTGCATGTCGAGGTGAAGCAACAAATTCAATCCCATAACGTCCCATATCAAAATTCACGTTGGAGCAAGCACCTAATTCAAGTTCACAACTACCATCACCTCCAGCAGAAACTTGACGAAGTTTTAATGAACCTTTAAAGTAACGATGAATTTCGCTTCGTATTAAATCTGCATTTAATGTAATGGGTTTGTCATCTCCCTCTTTTACTATCAAACCTTCTAAACTGTTTGTTGCGATTTTGTAATCTTTTGTGAAATTTATTTTATTAGGAAAAGCAATAGCACATTCGCCACAAAAAGTACATTTACCTAAATCTATTTGAACTGGGTTGATAGCAATAGCTTGGGTTGGGCAGCAATCTTTTAAAGCTTCATTATCAACATTCTCGAGTTTGATAATAGGTCTTCCTCTAAAAATGCCTGGAGCTTCTACCGTTCTTAAGTTAGGAATGTATTGTTTTCCTTGGTGATAAAGTATTTTTATATTTTCTATCATTTGTATATCATATTATAAATCGTGTCCACAATAAGAGAGGTCAAAACTTTTGTTTCCAATAGGAAAATCTGATATTTCGTTATTTCTTACTGACATTGTTAAAGCTAACCAATTATGAAACGAAGGGTCTTTAATTTTATACAGCAACAATTCTCCATTTTCATTGGTAATTGCACAATGGCAAATTTCTCCTCTCCAACCTTCTACTAGGGAAATGGCAAAAGAATTTGGTGAAAGTTTTGGATTTACATTTTTTTCCTTTTGTTCAAATGTAAGTTTGGTTAAGAGGGTTCTAATGTAATGGATGGATTGTTTTACTTCTTCCCTTCTAATTTGACCTCTAGAATGTACGTCACCATGTCCCTTTAAAATAGGTTGATGAGCTAATGATGTATAGTAACTATAAGGATGTGAACTTCGAATATCTCTATTAATATTAGTCATTCTAGCAGCCATTCCCACCACGCCAATATCTTTACCTACTTGGTTAGTTAAGATTCCAGTTTTTTCAAATCTACCCATAACCGTAGGGGTATGGAAGGTGTTATTACACATCTCATCAAAATCGGGTTCAAATTTATCTAAAATTGAAATTAATGTTGTTCTTAACTCACTGGTAAGAGGAAAATTAGTAGTTCCTACGCGAATTAAACTTTTTCCCAATCTATTGCCACACCATTGTTGAAAAAAGTTAATAATGGGTGTTCGCAATCTACCAAAAACTGCACTACCTAATTGAAAGGCAACATCGGTACACATTCCACTTAAATCACCAGTGTGAACGGCAATACGTTCTAATTCTAGGGCAATAATTCGATTTAACATTATTTCTTCCGAAACTTCAGTATTACTTAAAGTCTCCCAAAGATTTACAAAAGCGGTTGTGTGCCCAATAACACTATCTCCGGCTATGTTTTCGGCTAAAGTGTTTCGTTCAATTAATTTTTTCTTTTGTAAAAATAGATTTTCGATTCCTCGATGTTGATAACCCAATTGGATTTCGAGGTGTAAAATTTGCTCTCCATTACATAAAAATCGAAAATGACCAGGCTCGATAATGCCGGCATGAATAGGTCCAACACCAACTTCGTGTAATTCTTCACTTTCAATTTTAAAAAAAGGATAATTAGCAATGTTGTTTTCTTTATTTTTTCTAGTAAAAGAATATCTAACAGGTTTTAACCATGGGTGGTTGGTGTAATTTATTCCATAGTTTTCATGAATTTCACGTTCAAATTTCTCAAAAGCCAAGTATTTTTCAGAAAAAGAGGGATAAGATGTATCTTGATTAATAATGGATGAGGAAACAAGAATAGTTTGGTTAATATCGTTGGCAATACAACAAAACAATTTAATGTTTTTATTGTCGGGTATTCCGAAATAATTTACGCAATGATTTTCTTCTAATTTTAATAAAGAAGTATTAAAAATCATAAAATCTTGATAATCGCTAACCGGTATGGATGTAACGGGTACTTGCTGGTTATTTTTTAGGACAATAGCACTCATATTTTATAAAGGTAAATTTTTAACTGCTTCATTAATTAAGTCAATCATTTCTTGTGGTGGATTTATTCCTAAATAAATAACCAAACCAAACAGAATAAATTGAGATAACGATTCGATAGGTTTTATTTTTTCGATGTTTTCGTCAGAAAAGTTAACTGGAGGCGAAAATAGTAGTTTGAATATGTTTTTACCAAATGCCCAAATAATGATGGTTAATAAAATTAAAATTAAGATTAGAATAACAATATAATGCGCTTCAAATAAGGAGCGAAAGACCATAAACTCGCTAATAAATAAACCAGAAGGAGGCATTGCTGTAGCCGAAATAAAGGCAAGTAAAACAACCATTGCACCAGTTAAATTGTATTTAAAATAATTACCAACATCATATATACTTTTACTGCCAAAAATTCGATAAATCTGCCCCATCTGGAAGAATAATCCTGCTTTTACAAAAGAATGAAATAGGAGGTGAAGGATGGCAGCATAATAGCCTACACCACCAGCCATCAAACCCAACATTACTATGCCCATGTGTTCCATGCTAGAGTATGCAAACATTCGTTTAATATTTTTAACTTTTACCATATAAACAGTAGCAATAAAAATGGACGAAATCGCAGAAATAAGAATGATGTGATTCGTCCAAAGGAGCAGTGAGGTTTGTGCAATAATTTCGTAAAAACGAAAAATGCCAAGAAAACCTACATTTAATAAAACGCTAGATAATAGAGCTCCGGCAGGTGATGGTGCTTTGTCTTTAGCATCAATACCTGCGGTAAACATAGGGACTAAACTAACTTTTGCTGTATATCCAGTAAAAATAAATATAAAAGCTAAACGAAGCCAAAAAGTATTTAAATCAGTTGCTTTACTTAGCAAAGCGGTATAAGCTAAATTGGCGTGACCAACCTCTTGAACAGCAATACTTAAAAATAAAATACCAATAAAAACAAGTGTTATACTGATGGAGCAAACAAAAATATATTTCCAAGTTCCTTCTAATGATCTTAGGTTTCTACGATGGTAAATTAATGCGGAGGCAGAAAAGGTGGTTAGCTCAACAAAAACCCAAGTTACTCCAATGTGATTTGACAAATATGCTAAACTTAACGCGCTCATTAATAATACCATTGCAGCAAGATAGATGCTTCTGCTTTTATCTGAGTCGTTGTGTTTATCAAAATAAATAAAACTGTGGTAAAATGCCGGAATTGCAATAATGCTGAGTGTAATCAGTAACAAAATTCCAATTGCATTTGGCACAAAATAACCGAATTCTTCTATGTTTTTATGCTGATACTCATAAATGGTTAAAAACCATTGCATAATTAAAAAAACAGTAACCAAGAAGTAGCTTAATTTCTTATTTCTATTAAGAAATAAACTAACTAATAAAATAATTACTCCAAATAAATAAGGTATTGTCATTTCTTTAAATAAATTAATTAATCTTTTAGGTTTCTTAGTTGGTTAACATCTACATCTTTTAATACATCTCCAATTTTATTTAAAAAGACTCCTAATAATAAAACCGATATAAATAAATCCAATAATATGCCACTGTTTACCAACATCGGCATTTCATTACCAACTGCAAGAGAAAGGATAAAAACGCCATTTTCTATAATTAAAAACCCCATCACATGGGTAATAATTTTTTTTCGACTGCCTATGATGTATAATCCAACGAACAATGATGATAATGCGGTAACAAAATATACTTTGTTCAATTTTTCATCAACTATCATATTAGAAAGTAGAAAAGTGATTACAATAATAGTGGTTACGATAATTAATGAAACAAAATTAGGTAAGTAGGGTTCTGCTTCTCTAGAAAAATTGTTTTGTTTTATGGTATATCTTAAAAATAGTGGAACGGCAATTGTTTTAAAAACGATAGTTTCTAATAAAACAAATGTTAAATTAATAGGGTTCATTTCGCCTAACTCAATAAAACTCGAAAAAAACAATAATAAACCTTGAAAAGCTAAAATCCGAACATAACTCATTATTCTATTGGCAATGCTTAAATAGATTAACGACATTAAATAAGTAATCAAAAGTACATTTGTCATAATATTAAATTTTTAAATAATTTTTTTCAGAATAAGCAATACTCCGAAAAAAATTAATAATGATAACGATGTTAACGTAAAAATAAATTGTGCATTATTTCCCATTCTAAATCTAGCATTAAAGGACTCGAGCATACCTACAACGATTGCAAATATAAATTGAACGGCTAAAAAGATTGGAATAGAAATGTACATTGGTAAAGATTCGATAAAGAAATTTGCAATTAATGCACCATACATGGCAAATTTTAAATTGGTTGCATATAAAATTAAACCTAAATCAAATCCACTGTTATCTAAAATCATCACTTCGTGAACCATAGTCAGCTCCAAGTGAGTTTTTGGGTCATCGATTGGCATCCTACTGTTCTCTATCATAGCAATCATAATTAAAATAAATGTTGCCAAAATTCCTAATGCATAGGAGATATAAGTTCCAAAATGAAGTGAGGTAAAAATATCTACAAAAGAAGTGTGTCCTGTAAAAAGAGCAAAAGATCCCATCAAGATAAAAAATGCAGGTTCTGCCAATAGTGAATACAATGCTTCCCTGCTTGCGCCCATTCCTTCAAAGCTACTTCCGGTATCTAAAGCTCCAATTATGCTAAAAAACTTACCCAGTGCCAGAACATAAGCAAAAAATACAAAATCACCATTAAATGAGATAATTCCTTTATATTCTCCAAATGGAATTAGCAATATGGACATAATTATTGAAGCGAAATAAATACTAGGTGCTATTTGAAAAATAAAGCTTGTAGTTTCGCTATATACAGCACCTTTTTTCAAGAGTCTTAGCACATCTTTTATGGGCTGAAAGATGCCTGGTCCTTTTCTTCCAGAGGTAATACTTTTTGTTCGTATTACGATTCCCATAAAAAACAAACTGGCAAATATTATTAATGGTAAACTTATCATATTAAATCAAATTTATAAATTCTATTAGTTTTAAAAAAGCATCGTAAAATATTGGTAGTCCAATAATTAGTAGTATAAAAATGGCCCCATATAAAACATAAAATTGTGGATTTCCATTTTGTATAAATCTAAATTTTCCAAATATAAAATACATTCTCCTTAGTGGAATATTAATGAACCATTCTTCCATTTTATCTAATGGATGGGTTTCATGTTTTCCTTTTTTAGGGAATAAGCCAGTTAATTCTGTTTTATGTTTGTTGATTAGGAATAATGGTTCGGCTAATTTCCGAAAAGATCTAATATATGAACTTGCGGTATATTGCATTTTTTCTGAACCAGCAACGTATCCACAACCCCATGTTGTTGCAATGGTTACTGTTTTTTTTGCTGTAATTTTTGTTTTTAGCCAATAAATCGATACTCCTAACAAGATAAAACCTAACATACATAAACTCATGTATTGCATGGTGTTATATAACTGAAAATTAAGCACTAATTCGCTGGGTTGAATTATTTTATTGGTAAATAATTGAATAGGCTTGGTTAAGCCTTGCATAAAAAATTGTGGAAAAATCCCGATAGCAATAATTAAAGTGGTAATTAAATACATAGGGATAAGTTTTCCTTTTTCGGCTTCTTTAATGGTTTCATGAAATTGATGGCGGGCAGTTCCTAAAAAAATAATTCCAAAAGCTTTTGTAAAACAGAGTAGTGCTAATCCTCCTATTAAGACAAGCCCCAAAATGGAAAACATAAAAATAAATACATTCAGTAAAATTTTGTTTTCTATTCCATTAAATAAACCCGAATAAATAAGAAATTCCGAAATAAAACCGTTAAATGGGGGTAACCCACAAATTGCTAAAGCTGCGATAAGAAACAATATAGCAGTATGAGGCATTGATTTAATAAGTCCTCCCAATTTTTCAATATCTAACGTGTGTGTTGCTTGATAAATGTTTCCAGCACCAAAAAATAATAAGGATTTAAAAAGTGAATGATTAAGCACATGAAGTAATCCTCCTCCAAAACCCAAAATAACCAATGTAGGATTGTTTTCACCAATTCCAATGGTTCCTAAGCCAATTCCAATTCCAATAATTCCAATATTTTCGATGCTATGATAAGCAAGCAGGGTTTTAATATTGTGCTGAATAATGGCAAGCATTACTCCGTAAACGCCAGAGATTACCGAAAAAATTAAAATAACACTTCCTAAAATAGTAAAATTAGTGGTAATTAATAGTAGCATTTTTAATATTCCAAAAATGCCTATTTTAATAATTACACCAGACATTATCCCCGAAACGTGGGCAGGAGCTGCAGGGTGTGCATAAGGTAACCAAGTATGGAAGGGAACAAAACCAGCTTTAATAGCAAAGCCAATAAAAAAGAAAAGATATAGACCAAAACTGATGGTAGATGGGTTATTGGAGGAAAATACACTAATGGTATTAAAATCGTATGAATTTGTTTTATAGGCTACCCAAATAAAGGCTACTGTTAAAAATAGTATACAGATGTGTGATTGAATTAAAAAATTGATACCGGCTTTTAATGTATCTCGTTTATTATGTTCAAAAATAACGAGAACAAAACTTGATAAAGCCATTATTTCCCATGCAAATAGAAATAGTATTGAATTTTGTATCACACAGATTCCCACTAACGATACCTGCAAAAGAAGAAAAGCAATACAGTGCATTGAAATACGGGTAATTTTATCTTGATAGGCTTTCATGTAATGAAATCCATAAATTGCACCCGTTATCAAGGTGAAATTAATTATTAAGATAAACCAAGCCGATAAAGCATCAACTCGAATGGGAATTTCACCAGTAATTAATGTTCCTTTAAAAGTAATTTCAAAAGTTTCTCCTATCAGCATTGGAAAAACAAGAGCTCCACTTAAAATAGCATTAATAATAACAACAGAAAGGGTAATGATTCCTTTAAAACGAACAGTTAGAGAAGGAACTACGAAGAGTGTTAAGACAAAAAGAATACCATATATTAGATATATAGTCATTTAAATTAGATGAAATAATGTGCTGAAAAAGATAACTATGATAAAAAATAACCCATATAAAACATAAAAGTGAGTTTTCCCATTTTGAATAAATACAAAATAATTCATACTATAAAGCAATCTATTTGTTATTGGTTTTAGAAATGTTTTTTCAAAAAAATCTAAGTAGTGTGATTGATACGACCTTTCTGTTGGAAAAACATTATTTACTTCAATTTCAGGATACACTTTTCTTTCTGAAACGATAAAATTTAACAACTTACTTAACGATTTAGAATATGATTTTCCAGTATATTGCATAGTATTAGCTGGGGCTACATATCCACATCCCCATGTGCTATTTATGGTAATCGATTTTTGTTGTGTTATTAATTTTCTTATAAAATAGATAGCAACTATTAATAATAAAAAAATGGTAGAATAAAATCCAATAGTTCCAATTAAGTTTAACATAGGATAAAACATTGTTAAATCAGAATTTGATACAGAAGGAACTATGCTTGTAACAATACCAAGGAGTTGAAAAAAAAATAGCTGAGGGAATAAACCAATGCTAAGTATAACGATAACTATGATATATTGAGGAATTCGCATAGAAAGTTTAACTTCATTAGGCGTATGATGCAATTTTTTTCGAGGATTACCTAAAAAAACAACACCAAATGTTTTAGTAAAAGTTAATAACGATAATCCACCTATTAAGGCGAGACTCGCTAATGTTAGCATTATTAAGGTGCTATGAATCAGACCTGGTTGGCTTAAACAATCAATTAAACCGGTATATATAATAAATTCGGATACAAATCCATTTAATGGAGGTAAACCACCAATAGCCAATGAACCTATCAAAAATAAACTAGCAGTTTGAGGCATCTGATGAATTAATCCACCCAAACTTTCCATATCTCTAGTGTGTGTTTGTTGATACACCGAACCTGCTGCATAAAATAATAATGATTTGAATAAAGAATGATTTAAGGTATGTAACAGTGCTCCAATTAATCCAATAACCATAATTGGTGGATTATTTAATCCTTTGCCCACCAAAAATAAACCTATACCTATACCTATAATCCCAATATTTTCGATGGTACAATAGGCTAACATTTTTTTAAAATCGCGATGCATGCTTGCGTTTAATATACCAAAAATACCAGTTAATATTGAAATTATAATTATAATTTCTCCAACCAACAAGTGGTCGGTTTGTAATAATAATGCAATTCGAATAATGCCATAAATTCCTAGTTTAACCATTACTCCACTCATAATTCCAGAAACATGGGAAGGCGCCGCCGGATGTGCATGTGGTAACCAAGTATGAAGGGGAATAAATCCAGCTTTTATTCCAAATCCTAAAAAAAATAAAAAGAAAACCAACAAAGGTTGGTGCATCGTAAAGAAGCTGGCAACACCTTCAAATCCAAAAGCAGCATTACTTTGCAGGAAAGCTAATAAAAACCCAGACATGATTAACACCAACCCAATGTGCATTTGAATTAAATAGTTGAAACCGATTTTGATGGTTTCTTTTTTTTCAGATTCAAAGAGGACTAAAAAGAAGGAAGATATAGACATGATTTCCCAAACAATTAAAAATGCCAACCCATCTCTAATCATAACAACCAATAGCATTGAAAAGTGTAACCAAACAAAATTAAAGTAATGAATGGCAAATTCCGTTTTAGATTTTTTATCGAAATAAGGGGTTAAATATCCTTTGGTGTAAAAAATGCCGGTTAAAACTGTAAAATTGATGATGAGGATAAAAAATGCAGAAAGTTTATCTATTACTAAATAAGTATTATTACCAGCTAACTGTATAAAAGGTATGGGGTTAAATTCGGTTCCAACTAAGGCTAAAACTGCCCACCAACTAGTAATAATACACATGGTAATAACTAGTAGTTGAGCAAAAGTATTCGTCCATTTTTTTGAAATAAAAAAGAATAAAAGACTTATTCCTAAAACAATTTTATAAATTAAAATGTCCATTCGATGAATAAAAAATAATCTTGCTAAATTGGTTGTTGTTAATGTAGAACTTTATGCAATATTGGGATTTTTTTTTTTGCGTACCAATAAATTGGTTAAAAAAAATTAAAGGAATAGTACTAAATAACTGCAAAAAATGTAGCGTTTTTTACTCATACGTTTTCAAACGTTCTTTTATTTCTTCAATCCGTAATTGTTTATTAGCTTGGCGTAGTTCAATGGCAGTTTTGGTAAAATAGTGATGAGCTTCTAAGAATTTAATTTGAAGTTCGTCCCATTGTTTATCGCTAGAAATAAAATTACGCTCCATTAACTCACGCTTTAATTTCTCAGCAATGGGGTAAAATTCGTTTCCTCCTAAATAATCTAAGTCGGCATCGCAAATAATTTGTTCTAAATGGTTTTTAGGCTGTTGAGGAACTTTAGTGGCATTAATAAGTTGATGTATTACTTCAATCTGCTCATCAGAATAACCAAAACGTGGCAGCACTTTTTTAGCCAAATCAGCTCCAATTTCTTCGTTGTTGGCGTATTGTTTTACAAAACCGGCATCATGATAAAGTGCGGCAGTTTTTAATAAGAAAATATTATCACCTTCAACACCTTCCATTAAGGCAATACGTTCTACTGCTGCGCAAACATCTAAGGTGTGTCTTATGTCGTGATAATGTAAGTTGTCGGGCAATTCTTTTTCAAGGCGGTCAACAATGTATTTTTCTGCTTTACGGTAGTTGATACCGCTATAAATATGAAGGTCAACGTATTTTTGAAAAAGTTCGTTTGGAACAAGACCTTCTTCATCTAATGAAAGCTCTTTTCTAATACCATGAACAAAGTACATATCGATATTTCCTTTGTTTTTAGCTTTTACTTTACCTCGATATTCGCATTCGAAAAATTCTTTTACAAGATAAAATGTAGCTCCAGAAATGTTCACTTTTCCAACTTCGCTTGCTTCTTCAATTCTGCTTGCAATATTTACACTATCTCCCCAAATATCGTAGGCAAAACGTTTAATACCAACTACACCAGCAATTATTTCGCCTGTATGAATTCCAATTCGTAAACCCCAAGGTTTTTCACCTTTTTCAATTTTTTCTTTATGCACCACTTTCATGTAATGCTGAATTTCAAGCCCAGCTAACACAATATCTATTGGGTTACTTTTATTTCTAATTGGAATACCTCCTGCACACATGTATGCATCGCCGATGGTTTTAATTTTTTCGATGTCATATTTTTGAATAATTCCATCAAATTCAATAAAATACCTATCTAATTCGGCTACTAGGGCTTGAGGGTTCATTTCCTCTGCAATTTTGGTAAAGCTTTTAAAATCGGTAAACATAATAGAACATAACCGGTATTGACGAGCTGTTGCTTTACCCTTCGATTTTAATTCTTCTACTGTTTCTTCAGGGAGAATATTGAGCAGTAATTTCTCGGTTTTTTCCTTTTCCTCTTCAATTAATTTCTTTTGTTTTTCAATCTCTTCTTTTTGTTTTATTACCTCGTAAGTTCGCTCTCTTACTTGTACTTCGAGCAATAATTTTTGAGCTTTTACCCGGTTTATTCTTGTAATATAATACGCATAAATGATAGCTAGAATAATTAGAATTCCAATGCTTCTGAACCACCATGTTGACCAAATTGGAGGTAATACAATTACTTTGATTTGGGCAATTTCTTTATTCCAAATGCCATCACTATTGGCCACTTTTACTTTAAAAATATATTCGCCTGGATCTAAGTTGGTGTAGTTTGCTATTCTGTTGTTCCCTATATAAACCCAGTCGTCATTAAAATTTTCAAGTTTATATGCATGCAGATTTTTTTGTGGATAGGAATAATGTAATGAAGCAAATTCAAATGAAATAACATTTTGCTTGTATTTTAAAGTTATTTCGGGCAGTTCTGAAATATCTTTAGATAACAGACTATTTTCTCCAACTTTTATGGGTTTATTAAATAGATAAAAGTTAGTTATTAATGGTTTCGCTAAGGTATTGTTTACATGCACATCGGATGGAAAAAACGAATTAAATCCGTTAACTCCGCCAAAAAATAATTCGCCAATATTACTTTTATAAAAAGCGCCAACATTAAACTCGTTGCTTTGTAGCCCATCACTCTCTTCGTAATTTTTAAATTTTTGACTATGACTATTAAATGCTGAGACCCCTTTGTTGGTGCTTATCCATAGTGTTCCATTTTCGTCTTCAATTATTCCATAAATTACATTGTTGGCTAAACCTTCTTTTTCGGTATATCTTACAAATTCGTTATTTTTCGGATTGAATTTGTTTAATCCACCACCAAAAGTACCTATCCATAACATGCCTTCTCTATCTTCGAGCATGGTAAGCACGCTGTTGTTGCTTAATGTGTTGATATAAGCTGGATTGTTGAGGCAGGTTTTGAACGAAATTTTATCCTTTTCCTCCATTATTTTAGAAAAACCACCTCCATCAGAGCCTAGCCAAATAAAGCCAAGTTTATCTTGGATAATAGTACGTATAACATCAACTTTTAATCCATTAACTGCAGAAGATGAGCTAAATGTTTGTACATATTTTCTATTGGATGAAACCAATATTAAACCTTCTTTAGTTCCTAGCCAAAGCCTATTTTTTTTATCTTCTAATATGCAATAAACTCTAGCATTAGTGAAGGGAACAGGGATTAGTTTGTTATCCTTAAAAATAAAAAGGCCCCCATCTGTGCCAACATAAATTGTACTCGTGTGATCTTTATAGATACTATAAACACTTTTATTTTTTTGGTCGTTGGTTAATTTAAATTTAGGCTCAATAAATATGGCTTGTCCTGTTTCTTTGTTGAATATGTCTAACCCTTGGCTAGTGCCTACAAATAAGGTTGGAACTGAAAAGTTGTCTTGAAAAATACTCCAAACCGTATTGCTACTGATGGTGTTTTTGTTGCCTGGAAGAGATTGGTAGTGTTTAAAATATTGTTTTTGTTTATCAAATTTATCTACTCCAGATTGTGTTCCAATCCATATTATTCCAGAATTATCTTCGTAAATGGTATTTATTTTATTACTACTTAAGCTAGTAAATATGGTGGCATCATATTGATAGTGGTCAATGTTTTCTAACGAGCTTATTTTAAATAAACCTGATGATTCGGTACCTACCCAAATGATGCCTGATTTATCTTCATAAATAGAAGTTACATAATTGTTGTTTATAAGTTGATTAAGTTTTTTGTGTTGAGTAATTTTTTCGGTAACCCCATTTAATATACTAATTCCATTGCTGGTGCCAAGCCAAATTTCTTTTTTAGAAATCATCTCAAAACTCCATATGAAATTGCTTAACAAATCGCTATTTTCTACGGTAAATTGATTGGTTTTTTTTGTTTGAGTATTGTATAAGAACAACCCATTACCTTCGGTGGCTATAACGAGGTTGAATTCATCGATAAATAGTAATTGGCGTATTTTTAAAAACTTTGAATTGGTAATATTATTAAGTTTTATTCGCTCAACTTTAAACGTTAGTTTGTTAACTTTTAGTAATTCGCTATCGGTGCCTGCCCAAATAAAGTTGCCATTCTCTATAAGTGCCCAAACATTGTTTTTTGGTTTGCTATTGAGGTCATCCGAGAGTAAATTTTTAAAATTTAAGGTTGATTTATGATAAATGTTTAACCCATTTTCAGTGCCTAACCAAAGCAAGCCATTTTGGTCTTCGATTATGGTATGAATAAAACTACTCGAAATGGAATTGCTGTCTAAAATGTCGTGAGAAAATATTTTAAATTCGTATCCATTATAAAGATTAAGTCCGTCTTGTGTGCCAAACCACATTAATCCTTTTTTGTCCTGAATTATACTTAATGCTTCGCTTTGCGACAAACCATCTTTAAGGCTTAAATGACCAAATCTAATGTTGGTTTGTTGCGAGTAAATAGAAACAACTCCAAAATGAATAAGGATAAGAAGGATGATTAGCTTTTTCAAATTTAATAACGTTTAATTATCTTAAAATCAGTTCTTCTGTTTTTAGCTCGACCTTCGGGATTATCAGATCCGTCGGGGTTAGTGTTTGGTGCAATAGGCTGTTTTTCGCCCATTCCTTTTGCGGAAATTTTGTTGGCGTTTATCCCTTTAGAGAGAATATACTGTCGAGCTTTTTGGGCTCTTTCAAAAGAAAGCCTATTGTTGTAGTCGTCGCTACCAATAGAATCGGTATGGGAGAAAAGCTCTATACCAATTCCTTTGTTTTTTTGAAGGATTAATATCAATTTATCGAGCTCAAGAGCAGAGACCTGATTTACTTCGGAAGATTTGTAATCGTAATATATTTTTGAAATTACAAACGAGTCGTTTTCGGTAATTTTTATTACTTCGTCCAATTCATTTATTAAGGTGATTACATTTTTACCATTTGATAATCTTTCGTATTTGTATTTTCCATCAAGCAATCGTTTTGCGGCTTCAACAACTTTGCCTTCTTCATCAACAATAATAATATTTAAGTTGGGATCATCTACAGAAAGCATAAATAAGTACTGCTCATCAGGATTTAATTTTTCAAAGGTAAACTTTCCTTCTTTGTCGGTTTTAGCTTTTCCCACTATATTTCCTTCTTCATCAACTAC
The DNA here is from genome assembly GCA_036171675.1 of Vicingus sp. Taxonomy (GTDB): domain Bacteria; phylum Bacteroidota; class Bacteroidia; order Flavobacteriales_E; family Vicingaceae; genus Vicingus. The sequence continues at coordinate 21,865 of JAVHRO010000113.1, forward strand.
CCATACTTCAAGGCCTTCACTTTGATCGCCAGGCAATTTTTGATAAATTTGACCAAACACATTCACTGCAAAAATGCTTTCATCTTTCTCTTCAAGTAACGGCAATTCGTCGTACTTATCCATAGGCAGGGCTTGAAACTTATATTTTCCTTTGCCAACATTGTTGGCTATCATTACTTTTTCGCCTTTGGAGTTGGTAATGAATAATTTTGCTTTGTCTAAAACCGCGTCATCTTGTTCGTCTATTCTAAAAAAGTAATTATCGTCTAATTTTAGTTTATTGAACTTAAAGTTACCACTTTCATCCGTAGTTGCTCGTTGTATTTCGAGGTCGTTTTCATCATATAAAATAATTCCTACACCAGAAACGGGTAATTTATCGTATTCTAATTTTCCTGCAATAGAGGTTTGATTTTCAATGCTTTGGTAGTTGAATTTATAGATGTCGTCGCTTCCCATACCTCCTTCTCTATTGGAAGAAAAGAAACCGTTGTTATCATCAACATAAAAAATTCCAAAGTCGTCTTTTGGTGAATTTAGGGGTGTTTTTAAATTTTTTGGTGATTTCCAATGGTCGGTTTCAAAAACAGCAAAAACATCTAAACCACCATAACCAGATAATCCATCGGATGAGAAGTACAATACATCTTTTCTGAAATAGGGGAATACCTCATTTTCTTCGGTATTTACCTCACTTCCCAAATTAACTGGGGTTCCCCAACCTGTGCTTTCTTTTCTACACATGTAAAGATCCATTTTTCCGTAACCTCCTGGCATGTCTGACGAGAAAAACAATCGAGTGCCATCATCTGACAACCATGGGTGTGCAACACTATATAGTGGACTACTGTATTTAAATTCAGTTATTTCTTTCCATTTTTTACGCTCTAAGGTGGCGGAATAAATTTTTAGTTTGTTAACGTGTTGATCGGTGGTTTCTTTTTTATCTACTCGAGTAAAATAGATGGTGTTTCCGTCGGATAAAATACATGCAGGACCATCATGATATTGCGTGTTAATTTGGCTTGAAAAAGGTTTTGCTTTTTTGTAACCATTGGATTGTTTCGCAAAATAAATCGAAAGGTAAGGTTTGCCAGATAATTCATCGGCACTTTCATTTACTAAATCAATTCCTCTTTCGGTTACAAAAAGCACTCCATCTTTGTATTTTACTGCCGAAAAATCGGAATTTTCGGAGTTAATACTTAAAAATGATTCAACAGAGAATTCTTTGGTTTCTATTTCCCAGTTTACCACGTCCTGGCACGACTGAACCATGAGTTTTCCAATTATACTTGTTGGGTTTTTCTTCACAAACTCTTCAAACTGAATTCTTGCTTCCGTAACTTTTCCGTTATTTTTTAGTGCTTGTCCATAATAAAGGTTGTTACTACTTTCTTCTGGATGGAGTTCTACTGCTTTTTCGTAATATTTTTCGGCATTTTCATAATCTTTTAATTTACGATATGAGAAAGCAATATTTTCGTTTGCTTTAATGTTGTTAGGATCTTTTTTTAGGGTTTTTTGGTAATAATCAATCGCCTCAAAATATCGCTCTGCTTTAAATGCGTCGTTACCTTTAGTGTCTTGTGAAAAGGTATTGAGCGTACAAAGCACACTAAAAAGTATGGGTAAAACAATAAACTTTAAGTTACTTTTAGCAATACTCATTTTTCTTAAAAATACCGTGGCGAAATTACTTTAGATTTGAATATACTTAGGTCATAACCTACAAAAATTTCGTGCGAACCACTACCCGTGGTTTGAGTTAAATCGCTAAAATTATAATCGTAAGCGTAGCCCATTCTAAAATTTTTGTTGAGATTATACTCTGCCAAGATAATAATACTTTTTCTAGTATTCAAGGTTAATCCAAATTGAATGGTTTTTTTAATAAGTAAACTTGTATTGATATCAATATTTCCATCACCTTGACGGTCGGAGCGAATTAATGCCGATGTTTTTAAAATAAGTTCGTGGTTGAGCACAAAAGCCTTACCAACAGTACCTGTTATATGTGAGTATACTTGAGCGCCATTACTGGTATTGCTCATTTGCTTGGTAAAGCTGTATTGCGATTCGTTAAGATGCTCTAATGCTAATCCTGCATAAAACGTGTTGGTGTGGTAATACATACCAAAGTCGAATGTTGGTATTACAAAGCTGCCTACTGCGGTAGTTGGTATTTGATCTTCTTTGTCTTTGTATTCAATCATATTCCAATTGTAGTTATAATTTTGAATACCACCGCGTAAACCAAAGGCTAATTTTCCTGAACCTAATCGAATTCTATAGGCATAAACTGCAGTTGCGGTAATAATATTTTTTGGCCCAATTTTATCGTTGGTCATGTTTAAACCAAGGCCCATGGTTTTATTTTTTAAAGGACTGTTAATTGCAAAAGCTTGAGTAACAGGTGCTCCTTCTAAACCAACCCATTGGCTACGATGAACCAACACAGCACTAAGCATTTCTCTACTTCCAGCATAACCTGGGTTTACGCCCAGCGGATTAAACATATACAAACTGTATTGCGGGTCTTGCTGTGCATAGCCACTCAGAGCAGTTAGAACTGTTAATATAATTAGTATTTTTTTATTCATTTTTTATATATGTATTCGTGAGTTCGCTCAGTTCATTTGTATAATTTTTTAGGTAATTGTTTAAAGTTATCTTTTGACACTACTTTTTTACCAGATTTTCGTTCTAAATCTTGTCTTGCTTTTCCTGCCACTCTTCCTCCTGCTATTGCTACTTTTCTGTTTTCAACAAATCTGTGTACATTTTTGTTTTTTGCTATCTCAGTCGTAGATGCCTCTCCAAGCATCGTAAAAATTAGCTCTAAATCGGTCATGTGGTCTCTTAGGTTTTCGGTCGATTTTGTAAGATTTTTTAATTTTTTGTAATCACTTGACACTATTCCAAAGGTTGCCTTACTTATTTCTGCTGTAAGAATAGAATATTCTGTTCCTTCTTTTACTCCCCGTTTTTTCCATTCGTTAGTTAATTCATCTCTTACCGCAATTCCTCTTATTCGTTTTTCAATCCATTCATCGCTATAACCCTTTGCTTTGTATAGTTCTCGAACTCTTTTTGAGGCCATTTCCGGATTTTCAATTTCATCTAATCGGTCGGAACCAACTTGTGCCAACCAAAGTTTAAAAGGTTCAGCTTTTGGTGATGGTATGGACTGAATGATTCTCAAAAGTCCATGGGTATTTGCAGCTTGAACTTTTCGTTTTTTACCATCAGCAGCTATCATTCCAACTAGGGGACAAATTGTCCCCCAGTTGGAATTTAGCTGAGAGTCTCGCTTTTTCATTTTTTTGATATAATCCTTTACATCAGAAGTATCTGTCAATAATTGCACTACATCCTGGATAGAAAAATACCACTTCTGCTCGGCTTCATTCCAAGTGCTCCGTATTAGGTTGCTTTCAAAAATTTTTATATTACTCATTTTTATTCTTAACTTTTTTTTCTCTTATAGTTTAAGTCCTTAGTCGCCCTCGCTTTTTCCCTTGCTTCAGACTAAGGGCAGGTTGGGGCAACACCTTTTAATGCAGTTAGCAGTATTAATATGAGCAGTATTTTTTCAATTTTTTTTGAATAATAATTCAAATTATATATTTCTACACACCCCTAACCCCTCTCGAGAGGGGAAATGTTGACGTGTTATCTGGTAATTTCTACCCAACCTTTATAAATATCGCCAGCAACATCGGCTATATAAAAATAAGTACCATCTGGAAGGTCTTTACCACGGTTGTTGGTCCCTTTCCAAACTTTATCATCTTGGTTGGTGTAATTTTCGGTATTCCAAACTAAATCGCCCCAACGGTTAAAAATTTTAATAGTGTTTATCGGGTAGTTTTCGATGTTATCAACTATCCAACTATCGTTATCGCCATCGCCGTTTGGTGTTAAACCTGAATAGAATTTCAATTTACAATCTTCGTCGCTATCTAAGCCCACAGTTATTCGTTTAAAAAAGAAGCAACCAGATGTTCCTATTATTTTTACCCTATAGGTTCCGGTAGATAAGTGGGTTGGGTCGGGTTGTAACGATGAATCGACTACCGACTTAATGGTTAAACCGTATGGTCCTGTACAACCTAGCACATTGTTAATAAAAATAGAACCATTTGCAGCGCCACGACAACTCTCGTTAATTACTTCGTAAGTAACAATAGAATCGACCATTAAATTGGGTTGTTGAAATCCTTGTGTTAATATTTTATTTACCGAAAACAAGGTTTGTACTACGGCTTCGCCCACGGTTGAAGATAAACTCATGTTGGTGCCAACCACGTAACCACCTGTGCTACCAATTACTTGGCGATCGAGCACCACTTGGGCATTTGCTCCAAAGGTGGTTAGTAATAGTAGGTAGATTAGTTTTTTCATTTAAGTAGTAGATTTAATTATTTATATCTAAATAATTAGGATTACCATCACAGTCACTATCGGATGTTACACCATCAATAGTATCATTTTTACCGTCATTGTCACTATCAATATCCAAATAATTAGGAAGTCCATCTCCATCAAAGTCGTTACCGAAAACCAATGAATGTACATATTCGGCAAAATCATTTACACCATCATTGTCACTATCTGCACTCATTGAGTCGGCTCCGATACTAGTTTCTAAAACATCTGTCAACCCATCACCGTCACTATCCGTTGCATTACCTTGAGAATCGATATTACCATCACAATCTTCATCTAATCCGTTAGCTAAAACATCAGTACCAAATGGGTGTATGAGCGGATTGGTATCATCGCAATCGCCAAGTCCCGCTAACACATATCCAGATTGACTGGCATTGGTTTGAAATACTATATGAATAAGAGGATTTCCATAACCATCTCCATCAGCATCTTTAAAAAAGAGATATACGCTACAATCACAAACATTGCCAAGTCCATCTCCATCAGAATCTGCTTGGTCTGGGTTTGAAATTGTAGGGCAATTATCACAAGCATCACCAACCCCATCGCCATCGGTGTCTATTTGATCTGTGTTTGCAATTGTTGGGCAATTGTCTGTTGCATTGGGAACGCCGTCTAAATCAGTATCTATAAGTATATGCGTACATTGCCCCATTGCATTACAGGCATCAATAGTATTTGGGTTCCCATCATCACAGTTTTTAGGTACACCAATACACCCGCAATTACCGTCTTCTGTATCTCCTATGGTGCAAGGATCTCCATCATCACAAGTAGAGCCTGCTGCAGGGCAACAACCTTCGTCAGTCAGCCCATCACAATCATTATCTACACCATCTCCACAAATTTCTAAAGCTCCGGGGTGTAGGGTTGAATTCATATCATTACAATCCCCATTACATGGAGTATAGCCATCACCATCCATATCAAAACCTTCATCTACTTGTCCATCACAATTGTTGTCTAATCCATCACAATCTTCAGTAACTCCTGGATTAATTGCCGGATCTGCATCTTCACAATCATCATTGGTTAGTGAATACATTGGTGGATCAAAAGTGCAAAAATATGAAGGAGGCGAATTAACATCACCATATCCATCACCATCCATGTCAACATATTGAGTAACCATTGTTATTCCTTCATTAATGTTTCCATCGCAATTGTTATCTAATCCATCGCAAATTTCAGTTGCTCCAGGGTTGACATTTGCATTATTATCATTACAATCGGTATGATCGGTTACAAACCCTGTTGGTTGTGTACATGAAAAAACCAAGTTGAACGCATCTCCAAAGCCATCGTTATCTCTATCGGCATAATAATAACTAAATAAACTACAAGCATCGTAAGTTTCCACTGTTTTAGCATGTAAGGCATAAGGCACACTAATTAATTGGCTGGTTCCCATTACCGAATAACTTGTTCCGCCAGTTACATCTAGAGCTACTTCTAAGAAGTATGGTCCATTAGCCCAATTGATGGTGGTAAAATCATTACCCGTAGTGCCAGTTCCAATTTGTAAATTTATTAATCCGTAAAGATTGGTCATGGTGCTAAAGGTTTCTTGGTAAGCATTGATACCAGAAGCACTGCCTTGTTTGATGGTAATTTGAACTCCAACCGTTTGACTTACTAAAATAGTTCCACTGGCATTGCGCACCACGGCTTGGTATTCGAAACTTTGTGGGGCTTGTGCCATTAACGATGTGCAAATTAGCAAATGTGCTAATGTGATGATGAATGTTGTTTTAATTTTTTTCATGGTTGTTTTTTTTCTTTCCTGCGTAGGCAGGAATCTAGTTTTTACAATTTATACTTTTTTGTTTGTACTATCCTCTTTTCTAACTTTACTACTGGTTTCCTGCATTCGCAGGAACGAAGTGGAGTGAAAAAATGAGGCTCTTAGTTTTTAATTACTTTAACAGTTTTTATTTCTTCTTTTGTTTCAGTTGTTAGTTTTATAAAATACGTTCCTTTTGGTTGATTAGTAAAATCAATTTGTTCGTTATCCGTAGTATTTTGTTTGCTCCAAAGTAATTTACCGGAAACATCAAACAACTGTAAATCAATAACTTCTTGGTTTGGATTTGAAAACATCAAATTTAACTTTTCAGTTACCGGATTGGGGTAAAATTGATAATGGTTGGTGTTTTCGTTTTCGCTAACGGTGGTAACAATTAAATTGGTTTGATAAAACCCTTGTGTTAAGGTATTGTTTGCATTACTAATGGTTGCTGTAACAGGTTCACCAATGGTTACATCGGTTTGTGCTGTGCCGTTGGCAGCATTTAATCCGTAAGAAGAAATTACCTGATTGCTTATGCTTTGTGCATTTGCTCCAAAGGTGGTTAGCAATAGTATGTAAAGTAGTTTTTTCATTGTGTTACTTCTAATTTTTTAAATTCATTTTCTATTTCTTCAATGGTTGGCAAATTACTTTTTAAGTTCTCAGGTAGTACCTCACTGAAACTAAATTCACTTATTCCCATAGGTTTATTTATATCTCTGAGAGCAAATTCAGCTTCTATATTATTTTTATCTCTACATAACAAAATACCAATGGAAGAATTATCTGTAGATGTTTTTAAAAGTGAATCGACTGCCGAAAGATAAAAATTTAATTTTCCAGCATATTCGGGAATAAATTTAGTGTTTTTTAGTTCAATAACCACATAACATTTTAAATGAATATGATAAAACAACAAGTCAATAAAATATTCATTTTCAGCTATTTCTAATCTATATTGTTTACCTACAAAAGCAAATCCTTTGCCTAACTCTAGTAAAAAGTTAGTAATGTGTTGAATAAGTTGTTGTTCAATATCTTTTTCTTTGTATGGTTGCGAAAGTGTTAAAAAATCAAAAATATAAGGGTCTTTTAGTGTTTGTTGAGTTACATCAGCTCGTTCTTGAGGTAAGGTGGTTTTAAAATTCGAAATGGATTTTCCTTGTCGTTGATACAAGTTAGATTTTATTTGAAAAGCTAATAATTCTCTACTCCAGCCATTTTCTATGGTTTGTAGAGCATAAAATTGGGCTTCTTCTGTTGAGTTAGATTTAGTAAAAATTAAAATGTTATGCCCCCAAGGAAGTTTACCAACTGTTTGTTGGATAAATTGGTCAACAGCTTGTTGACCAATTTGATTTTGGTAAAATAAATAAAACCGCAAGCAATATTTTAGGTTGGTTACTGAAAACCCTTTGATGTCAGGAAATGCTATTTTTAAATCAGCAGCAACTTGATGGATGAGCTTATCGCCCCATTGAGCTTGATGTTGTTTTTCCGCAATTTGCTGACCTAATTCCCAGTAGAGTTGGATTAATGCGGTATTTACAGCAATAACCGTTTTTAGTTGAACCGATTTAACTTTTTGTTTTAAGTTATTCAGCCAACTCAAGTATTCGTTATTTGCTATTAAATAGGTCATTTTTATTTTACTTTTCACTCGCTCCTCTACATCTTTCCTTTCCTTCGATTCCTCAGGATAAACTCCAGCAGGAATCTAGTTTTATTTGTTTATTTTTTTTATTTTCTATTTCATTTTTCAACCTCAAGTTCTTAGTCGCCACCGCTTTTGCCTTGCTTCAGACTAAGGACAGGTTGAGCGTTCATTGGTTTAATTTATTTTCATTATATCTTCGCTCCTCTACGTCATTCCTTGCTTGACAAGGAATCTCATTTTACTTTTTTATTTCACTTGTCCCCTTCACTTGTTCCTTTCCCTTGTCCGTTACACTTTCTCATTTTAACCCCTTTTTTGTTTGCTCACAAGCGGACGTTTGCGAGAGAGGAGGTTTCATTTTTTTAGTTGTTTAAGTTGCTGAATATCTAGTAAATCTTTTGGTCTTCCAGCTTTAATTTTACTTGTTATTAAGTCGTCAAAACTCAACACATTCCATCGAAGTAGTTTTTCGCCATTAATTTCAACTTTTTCGGCATCAGCATAAGCTTCATCAAATGTTTTATTGATAGAGAAACATGTAATTAACTCTAAATTCAATTCAACAGGAGAAAATTTTATAGATATATTTTGTTCTTGTCTTTTTACAGAATCAGGGAAATCTTCAATTTCGTAATTCATGTCTTTAAAAACGGCGATTAGTTTATTTAAATTATCAGTTGTCGTGTCAATCCAAAAATCTACATCTGCCGAATGACGTTGATAGCCATGAAAATTAACCGCTCCACCACCTACCATTATCATTTTTACCTGATGCTGGTTAGTAAGTTCAATAAAGGTATCAATATTTTCTTTCCAGTTGTTTTCCAATACTATTTAGTTTTTATTTCAATATGAAAATTAGTATTCGATTCTTGTTTTTTATGATTTAACCACTTACTTTTTTCCATCAGTAACAAAAAACGATAAAAACGATCCACAGGACTTAAAGCTAAAAACTCAGCTTGCTGAATCTGGTTGCTTTCTTCTTTTGATGTGTAGGTTATTTTCATTTATTATAAATTGTTTTTTCAACTTCAAGCCCTTAGTCGCCACCGCTATTGCCTTGCTTCAGACTAAGGACAGGTTGCTAGTAATTACAAAAATTTATTCAAAAGAAGTTAAAATCCAATTTAAATCAGCCTTACTGTAAATGTAAGTTAATACTGAAGTTTTTGGACCTGTTAAAGTAATAACTCCTCTGGTTAAATTGTTTATTCTATCTTTTGCTAATGCAGAGGTACTTTGATTATTGATTGTAAGATTAAATGCACCAGAAATATATACTTGTAATATCAATAACTTTCCATCTTCGGTTGCTGAAGAGCTTATTCCATTCAAGACTGTATTGTTTGAAATAGTAAGTCTTACATAAGAATTACCAGCAGTAGGAAAGTTATTATAAGTTGTTCCTAGAGAAGTAAATAAGTACTGATTATAAGAAATGTCTCCACCAATAGCTAATGTTGTTGAAGGAGTACTTGTTCCTATTCCAACATTGCCAGCAGCACTTGGCACAATAAGAGCGTAGTTATTGGTTCCTCCAGTGGCTGAGAATTGACCGCCAATATTAGTTCCTGCTCCTGAAGCAGTTGCATAAATGCCTGTTTTTGATCCAGAGCCGCCATTAGCATTAGTATAAATACCATAATTGGAAAGCGTGCTCAGCGATGCTGAAAAATTACCACCAATATTAGCAGCAGCACCTCCTCCAGTGGTAGAAGCATCAATACTTACTTTTTGTGTGGTACTTGAAAAGGTGTTGGTAAATTTAGCGGTGGTATTTAAAGTGTTATTTACCACATCAAATTTATTGGTTGGAATTGTGCCTACACCAATTTTACCACCTGTTCCATATAATGAATTTGCTGTACCATCATACCAAAACAAGTAATTGCCTGTAATGTCATAACCCATGGTTCCACCAAAAATTCCGGTCTTGTAAAAATCGACAGCAGCTTTGTTTACAGCAGCATCAATTACTAAATTGGCAAGACCTAATGATGCGCTTTCTATTTTTGCAGTGGCATTTGAGGCTCCTCGATAAACATGTAAAGTAGCACCAGGTGTTGATGTTCCAATTCCTACATTATCGGTTAAAATTGTAGGGTAAATATTTGGAGTGGTTCTTGTCCAAGCTGTTGAACCTGATGAAATTGCAGATAAATCTGTCCAAGTTGCCATACCAACACCGTCTGAAGCCAAAACTCTATTGTTGGCTTCGGAACCATCAACCAATTGAATGGCATGATTAGTTGTTCCTCCAACAGCACGAAAGTAACCGCCAACATTAGAACTGGCTGTTCCAGTAACATCAGAACGCATTCCAAATTTTGTAACCGTCGTACCTGCATTTCCAGTTAAACTTGAACGGACACCAAATATTATACTTCCTGTACTGTTAAAGTTTTCAAAATAACCAGCATAACTAGCCCCCGTTACACTTGACGAATTTTGACCATAAATACCGTAAGTTGTTCCTGAGCCATTTCCTCCTACAGTTGAATAGGTTCCGTAACCATTTGATGTCCCTGCAGCATTTCCAACAGCATATAATGCATAATTATTTGTTCCACCAGAGGATGTAAAATATCCTCCAAAATTTGAGCCTAACCCCATAGCGTTTCCATATATACCATATTTACTTCCTCCATCACCTCCTGCTGCTCCTTGTATGGCATATTTATTTTCAGCAGCATCAGAGGTAGCTATTGAAACCATTCCTATGGTTCCATTTAAATAGCCTGGTCCAGAAGTGCTGTTCCAATTACTAATTAATACATTAGGGATCGAATTTGGATTAGCCCAATTGCTAAAAATTTGACCTCCGTTAACTTCAAGTTTTTGAGATGGAGCAGTTGTTCCAATGCCAACATTACCTGTGTTATTGTTGTAAATATCTAACCCACTTGGGTTCCAATATGTGGTTGGAATACTAACAGAGGATCCAGTAGCCGAAATTATTTGCCAATTAGTTCCATCATAAGCTACTGTAACTATTTGACCCATTTTAATGTCGCCAGGTGCAATTGCTGTAGCTCCACCTTCTTTTGTGATGGATTTAGCACCAGATCCTGAAACATCAAGCGTTGCTCCAACAGGGTTAAGTACATTTGACTTAAACGTTACTTGTAAACCGGGTGTTAGTACAAATGTACCTGGAATATTTACAACATATGGGGTGCCTGAACCTGAAGATACAATTTCTACTTGTGCTTTTGCTCCTATTGTTATCGTTAATAACGATAGGGTTAGAACAATAATTTTTTTATTCATAATCATTTATTTTAATATCGTATACATGAGCGTTTTGCAGTTTATTTAGTTTTCTTTTTTCTTTTTAATGGTATGTTTAAATTTTAAAACGGCAAAGTTAATTTCAATAGATGTTTCGCTTTCATTGGTTGCTAAATCATTGTCGAAAATTTCAGCAATCATTTCACCACTCTTTATAAGAAGTTGCTGTTTTTTATTTTCATCATTAGTTTTAGATAATTTGTTAATGGTTCTCGAAATATTTTTTAAATTGGCATACGTTTCAATAATGGCAACGGTTGTTTGTGTTGCTTTTTCGCTTTTTAAAATGGTTGCAGGCATATACAATCCCTTTTCGGTAAAGGCTTTGGATGTTGCAGTTGAATGTTTCAGAGAATTGAACCGGTCAAAAATTTTGACCAGTTCGGTTTTCTCTACTGTTGTTAGAGAAAAAATATACCCCTTAGGAAATTTATCAGGATTATTTTTTACTGCTTGATTTATTTCCTTGGTCTGTACTCCGTAAAGCACAGCAACATCACTGTCTAAGATAACTTTTTGGTTTCTTAAGTCAATAACTTTACTTTCGATATGTTCAAACTTTACAGGATGGTTCATTTTTTAGTTAATTTTCATTTTTTTACGTCCTTAGTCGCCCTCGCTTTTTCCCTTGCTTCAGACTAAGGACAGGGGGGTATCGTTAATAACGATAGGGTTAGGGTTAGGATAAGAATTTTTTTAGTCATCATTTTAATTTTTTTATTTCAAATTTTGTATCAACGATTCAGACAATTTATCTTAATAATACTTTAGCTGTAGAATTTGCAGCACCACTCGTTAAGTAAACACCAATGCTTGTTCCTGCATTTGGTATAGAAATGCTACCGGCTTTTCCGCTACTAACACCATTACCTGTAATACAATGTTGACCCCTTGTTACTGCTAAACTGCCTATATTTACCGTAACAACACCAGAAATAGCTACTTTACCAATAGTACCTGCAGGAATATTTTCAACTGCCACACCTAAAACGCTATAATCGCCAGGAATGTTAACAATATTAAATGCATTATCAAATGAGGCATCCATGGTAACAATAGTTCCTGGAGAAACAGAAACGGTGGCTTTATTTATTAGCAATATGGTTACTGCATTATTTGTAAGTTCATTAACGCCATCGTTTAACCCAATATCTCCGTTAACGGTTAACGTACTTTTAGGTGAAGATGTTCCTATACCAACATTACCAACATTATTATTAAAAATATCTGAAAAACCAACAGGACTCCAATATGTGGTTGGAGCTATAGGTGGTGTCTGCCATTCAGCATTTCCAAAGGCATCTATAGCAGTTAATATAGAACCAATTACTGGAGCGGTTGCAGATAAGCTATCTAAACGTAAAGTACCATGCAAATGGAGTGTTGTTTGAGGATTATTTGTGCCTATTCCCATGTTGCCATTTGTTGCAATTTTTAAGCGGACTTGTCCAACTGTTTCATCCTTTATTACAAAATCATTGGCACCTTCTTTCCCCATAAACCATTTTTGTCCTGCTCCTGTTTTAATGGAATAGCCTGTTTTAAAAGCGCCACCTCCATTTTCTAATAGTACTTCAAGAGGATCTGAAGTTGCAAATACATGTAATTTTGAGAAGGGAGTTCCAATACCAATACCTACATTATCGTTGGTGTTGTTCAGATAAGTTTCCGTTCCGTTTGATGTCCAAGGTCCACCTGCACCTAATGTACTAGGATTTGTCCAAGTCATCGTTCCATTAACATCTGAAACAGGAACATAGCCAGCAGTTGCACCAGTACGCATGGTAATGTTTCCTTGAACATCCAATTGAGAGTATCCGGAGAAATTACCAAGCACCAATTCTCCAGTATTGGTTAATCTCATTCGTTCGGTACCATTTGTAGTAAATTTATGAAATGTATTAGCTTCGTACTCCATGTGGTCACCACTTCCAGGGTTTCCAACATAACCTTTTCTATCAAAAGCTCCTAGAATAGTATTACCAAATTCTATTGTTGAATTTGCAGCTGAGGTCCCTTGGGTACTTTGTAATCTCACAATAGAATTAAATCCTTCCACATGCAAATCGGATTGAGGGTTGGTTGCTCCAATACCTACATATCCGTTGGTATTAATGTTAAATGGAGAAGCTGATGTTGTATTGTCTTGAATTCTGAAAAAACCAGTAGCATTGGAAATTAACATGTATTGATGTAAACTTTCCATCAGCGTATAAGCTCCATTTTTTGGAGTGATTTCTTTAATGTAAATTCCAGGAATACTATCACGTTGTATTTGAAGGGCAGCAGTTGGGGTAGTGGTTCCAATACCGACATTATCAGTAAGTGATGTTAAATAGGTATTAGCTCCTGCATCTGTCCAAAGTGAAGTTGCAGCAAAGGAAGTAGGGTCAACCCATGAAACCACTCCTGAACCATTGGTTTGCATTACATAATTTGCTGCACCATCACCAAGTGGGAATCGATAAGGTGTGCCAAAAGCTGTTCTTATGGTTAAGGTATCGTGTAACGAGGTGCTACCAAAAACATCCAATAATGAATTGTTTGCAGCGAAAATGCCATGACCAATAGCTAAATTTCCATTTCCATAAGATATAATATGACTTCTATAGGTTGTTCCATCATAATAATTTACACTCCAACCAGCTAAAGCATCAGTACCACTTGTTTGAGCGGCAGTTTCCCAAAACTTATTTCCTACCGTATTGTTTCTAAATTGAATTCTATTTAAACTGCCGTCAGTTTGTTTTAAATTAATTGTTGGGGAGGTTTGTGTTGCGCTGTGTTGAATTGAAAATTTACCTAAGGATGGTATTACTCCAATCCCAACATTTCCTAATGTGCTTATTCTAATTCTTTCAGCATTAAAGGTTCTTAAAACTAAGTCAACACTATCTTTTGTACCTACAAAATTGGTGGCTGAGTTGGTGCCAGTATTACCAAGCAAAGCCCATGCATTTGCAGCACCATCTGCACCATTACAGATGTATTGCGTTAAAGCAGGCACGACCTCAC
>JAVHRO010000114.1:0-10637 GCA_036171675.1 Vicingus sp.
CAATCAGCTGTTTATATCATTTTTGTATAGTAGTTTAATCGAGAATACAAATTTTCGAATCCAAAAGTGTTGTTCTCGATAATTTTCTTTCAGAAAAACTCGAACTGACACTTTTTTATCGAAAATTCTATCAAATACACAACGGTTTTTTTTAATATAAAAAACCAAAAAGCCACAATGGTATAATGTTGTTACTGCCTATTTCAATATTGTCCCTAACAACGTAAGCATTAGATAAATTTTTAATTTGTTTTTTTGATTTTGTTTTTCCACCAATTTCAAAAGTGAATTTATTTGCTACCAAAAAATCGGCTTCATTAGAAGAATTAACTACATAATTATTGCTCAATTGATTGAGAAAAAAAGTTTCTCTAAGATTACCAATGTTTACATTTTCATCACCCTGGTTAAACATTAAGTTGGTATTGTTCAAATATATTTTTTCGGGTTTATTTAAACTGTTTATGCCTTTATTTTGAACATACAAAAGGTTCAGCACCTGTGCATCGGTTAATAATTTTAAATACGCCTTCATTGTATTTAAGCTAATCCCTGTCCGTTCGCTTAACGCATTCATATTGGGTTTAAACGGAACAGAAACACTTATAATTTGTAATAATTTTTTTAAATAAATAATGTTTGATGTCTGTATAGAAGCAAATTGAGGTATATCAACTTCTAAAATAGTTAAAATTGTTTCGCTTAGTTTTTGGTGAAACGAATTTTTATTTTCGTTATAAAAAGGATAGTACCCATACTTTAAATAGTCGTCAAAATAGCTGAGTGGTTTAAATTTGGTAATTAATTGAATAGCAAGTGCAACATGATTGGTAAGAATATCTTCTAAACCTATTACAGCAAAAGATTGTTTAGTTTCAAAATAGAGAAATTCCCTAAACGATAACCCGGGTAATTGATACATTACTGTTCTCCTGCTTAAATCGGCTTTTGCGTTTTGTAAGTTCAACAATGATGAACCTGTAAAAATGACTTTCAACGAAGGGAAATCATCATAAATGTTTTTTAGCTCGTTTGCCCAATTCGGATAACGATGAACCTCATCGACAGCCAATAGTTTTCCACCTTTTTTATAAAAAATATCTACAAGGTTGTAGAGTTTATTTTCCGAAAAGTATAAATCATCTAAACTCACATACAATACCTCGTTGTTTGGTTGGTAATGTTGTTTTATGTATTGTAACAGTAGGGTTGTTTTTCCTACTCCTCTACTTCCTTTTATGCCAACAAATCTATTTTTCCAATCAATGGTATTTACAAAATCCCTAACAGTATCTGTTTGAGTTAATGCATATTTCTCATAAAATTTTTGTCTTAATTTTTCCATGATGTAAAAAATATCAATACAAATATACAAATATTATTAAAAAGTATCAATGTGTTGATACTATTTTTATTTGTTAAAAAATAATATTGTAAAATTTTGGCTAAAAGGTAAGAGAGTTAATTAACCCACTTTTCCATAATTTTTTAGTCCTGCCGTGTTAAGAAATTGATTAATTCTTTTCACCACATCGCCACTAAAGTTGGATAAAAAGTGAATATTGGTATTTAGTTTTACTGCCAATTTTTTTATTTCGTTGTTAATAGGGCTTAAAAAATAAATGGGTTTGTTACCAAAACGGTCAAAAACGGAAGCAATTATTTCGTCAGACGATTTTTCGCAGAAATATAAATCAATAACTATTAAATCTGGGTTCTCGGCTTCAAGACTATCAATTTTGAGTTTATTAAAACTCACATCAAAACTTTCGAAATATAAGTTTGAGTTGATGAATTCGGACAATGAACTGTTTCCCGAATTACTTAGAAAATAAATTTTTGGCGGAATGTTCATGGCGTTTAAATTTTAGTGTTATTATCTATAAAACGAAAAACTATGCCAAAAGGTGTATATAAATTATGCTTATTTTTAGTCCGTTTTATTAACGGTATAAAAACTAACAAAAATGAAGCGAATCATTGTATGTTCGGACGGAACTTGGAATAAACCCGAAGAAGATTTAACTAAAGATTATCCAACCAACGTGTTAAAATTCTCTAGAGCCATTAAGCCAGTAGATGATATTGGCGTAGCTCAAACTGTTTTTTACGATTGGGGAGTGGGTTCATATTACGATAAAGTTGGTGGTGGTGCATTTGGAGCTGGTTTGGATAAAAATGTGATGGATGGCTATCGTTATATTGTCCATAATTACGACGAAGGTGATGAGATTTTTCTTTTCGGATTCAGTCGTGGAGCTTATACCGTAAGGTGTTTAGCGGGATTAATTAACAATTGCAGTATTCTTAAAAAAGAACACGAAAACAGAATTGTTGAGGCTTATAAATTGTACAAAAACCCAAAAGAAAAACCAGATGGGGAGGTTTCGGCGCAATTTCGAACAAATTATGCTTTATGCCAACAAGCCCCAATTCATTTTGTTGGTGTTTGGGATACGGTGGGTTCGCTAGGACTGCCAAAAAGTATTTTCGGATTTATAAAAGATAAACATTTGTTTTTCGATAATAAAATTGGCTCTATTATTAAAACTGCTCGTCATGCGCTTTCAATTGACGAATTGCGCGAGGATTTTGAACCAACCATTTGGGAACAGGATTATTACAAAAAAGTAGATTTAAAACAAGTGTGGTTTGCTGGGGTTCATGCCGATGTTGGTGGTAGCTATCCACCTGACGAACAAGGTCAAAATTTAAGTGACATTCCTATGATTTGGATGAAAAATGAAGCGGAAAAACAAAATTTACAGTTTCAACCTCATATCAATCATGTGCAGCTAAATCCGTTAGCAAAGCAAAACAAAGAAGATAGTTTGTTGTACAAAATACTTGGTCAAAAACCAAGAAAAATTGTTCCGAACACCCACATTCATCAAAGTGTAAAACAACGATATGAATCAAATCAACAATACAGGCCCAAAAATTTGGTTGAATATATCAATGAAAACGGTTGGAATAATATTACTGATTGAAAGTTATTACCATTCAACATTGTTTAACTTTGAATTTTTCTAAAAAACGATGAATCAACAAAACAAACCAATTGTTATTTGGCTATTATCAGGTTGTGCATTAATATTCTTAATGGTTATAGTTGGCGGAATTACCCGTTTAACCAATTCAGGATTATCTATTGTTGATTGGAAACCAATAATGGGAATAATACCTCCGTTAAGTGAGATGGATTGGAATATTGCATTTGAAAAGTATAAACAATATCCAGAATATCAGATGGTTAACACTCATTTTACATTACATGAGTTTAAGTCTATATTTTTCTGGGAATATTTACACCGATTAATAGGTAGAGTTATTGGTATCGTTTTTATCATCCCGTTTTTGTATTTTTTGTTGAAAAAGCAATTGTCTAAAAAATTGATTGCCCAGTGTTTGATAATTTTTTTAATGGGGGCAATTCAAGGAGCTATTGGTTGGTGGATGGTAATGAGTGGGTTAGTAAAGAATCCTGATGTAAGTCACTTTAGGTTGGCAACACATTTAGTTACCGCGTTTTTAACCTTTGCATTTACTTTTTGGGTGGCGCTCGGTTTAATGGTTAATGTTTCTACCAATAAAGATCACAAATCCTTAAAAAATATAATGCTCTTCATTTTTGGAATAGTGTTAATACAAATTACGTATGGTGCGTTTGTGGCGGGTTTAAATGCGGGTTTTGTGATGAATACGTTTCCAAAAATGGGAGATCAATGGATTAATGATTCGGTAACAGCCATGTCACCCGTATGGATTAATTTTTTCGAAGGTATTGGTGGAGTGCAGTTCATTCATCGGTATGTTGCCTACTTGGTTGTAGCATTCATTGTCTTTTTTTGGTTTAAAAGTAAAAAAGTTGAGCTATCAAATCTTCAAAAAAGAGCTGTAAAACTATTGCTTTTAGCTGTTTTCGCTCAGTTTTTGTTAGGTGTATTTACCTTGCTTTATGCTGTCCCTGTTTGGTTAGGAGTTTTACATCAGTTGGGTGCATTTGTATTGCTTTCAATAGTGGTGTTTGGCTTATTTAATTTTAAAAAAAATTAATCAACAATTAATCCTTGTTTGACTTTCTTCTCGTAATCTATAATTAATAAATAGTAGAGAAATACACCAATAAAATATAAACCAGAAGTAATTAAAAATACATAAACGTATTGCATTCCACTTTTACGTAATACTTGAAAAATTATTGAGCTAATAAACCAGCTACCAGACCAAATTGCGGCAGTTAAAGCGCTAACCATTTCCCTGTTTTTATCGCCCACATATTTCATTACAATATCAGAAGTCATTGGTCCGGCCATGTTCATCAATGGCTGTCGAATAATGTATGCTATTATTGCAATGTACATAGCGTAATGAAAGGGAATAAGTTCGGTAAACGCTAGCACAATTAAAGCAATTATAGCGATTAGTTGAGTTAACGGAACAGCTAGTTTGTAGCCAAGTTTTTCTTTTATTATAGGAACAAATAAAACCACAAAAAAAACTATTAATGTTGCAAACCCACTTAAAGCAGCAAATTTATCGGAATCTAAACCATGTATTTTATAAAAAAATAGACCAATAAATGGAATTGTTAGTCCTGCTCCAATAGCTATGATAAATGTAGGAATCAACGCTTTAGTAATAATTTTCCAATCAAAATCTCTCAGATTTAATCTGCTTTTTTCAATGGTTGGGATATGCTCTTTACTCTTTATCTTAAAAATAAAAATCACACAACAAAACCCAATTATAGAAATTAGTTGAAGTATCAATTTTTCATTAAAAATTTGAGGGTTCACGTTTCGTAATACAAAAATTAGCAAACCGCTAATAATTCCTGCAAAACTCCATGTTGAATAACTCAATGTTATTGCAGCAGTATGAGTTTCTTTTTTAGCATTTCTTAAAATATAAGGTAAAGCGGTTATTTGTATTCCTGTAAAACTCACTCCCCACAAAAAAAGACTGGTGTAAAGCAAGGTGTTCCATTTCATATCAATTGCTTGAAGGATTACCAGTGCTAGCATTGGGGTTAATATGGATGAGATATAAAATATTGGTTTCAACTTTCTACCTTTTATGAATAGTCCTAGTGGGAAAGCAAATAAAAGCACTCCTAAAAATCGAAAAGAAACAAATGAGGCGCTTTCATGATCTTGATAACCCATTTTTGCCATGTAAATGAGCATTATTGTCATAAATGAACTATTGATGAGTTGTAAAAAGAACTCAGCAATAATAAACATCATAATATGTTTCTCTAATTTCTGGTAATGTTTTATGAAGGAAATAAGATGCAACGTAAGGCTATATTAATTTGTACAAATTAATATTAAATCCATTGAGTAATGATTGTACATCCATTCTTTTCTTTCCTTCTAATTGAAGCTCGATCAGTTGAATAAAACCTTCATCTACTGCAATTTTTAGTAGGTTTTTTGAAGTAACAATTGTTCCTCTACTGTATGAATGTGATTCAACAATTTTAATGGTTTTGAATATTTTTAAAGAAAGAATTTCTTGCGTTTCGATATGTTTCAGCTCTGTCCATGCAGTTGGATAAGGGCTTAATCCTCTAATTTTGTTATGGATTTGATGAATAGATAGACTCCAATCTATTTTGCAATCTGGTTTAAATATTTTGAATGCTTCTTTTAATTTTATTGATGCGGGTTGTGGTATTGGATGAACAGCATTGTTTTCAATTTTCTGAACGGTTTTCAACACTAAACCAGCTCCTAACGTCATTAACTTATCATGTAATTCTCCAGCAGTTTCATTTTCTGATATTTCAACCTTTTGTTGTTCAATAATGTCGCCAGTATCAATTTTATGTTGAAGAAAAAAAGTAGTAACACCAGTTTCTTTTTCTCCATTTATAATTGCCCAATTAATAGGCGCAGCACCTCTATATTGAGGTAATAATGAAGCATGAAGATTAAACGTGCCAATCGATGGCATATTCCATGCCGACTCTGGTAACATTCTAAAGGCAACTACTATTTGAAGGTTGGCCGATAATGATTTTAAGTCGTTGAGAAACTCTTCCGATTTTAAGTTAGTCGGTTGTAATATGTTAAGATGTTGTTTTTCAGCATAAATTTTAACTGCCGATTGATGAAGTTTTTGACCACGACCTGCAGGTTTATCTGGAGCAGTAATAACCCCAACAATAGAGTAGTTATGTTCTACTAATATTTTAAGCGACTCCACAGCAAAATCTGGAGTTCCCATAAAAACAATACGTAAATTATTAGTCAAAGATATACTGATATTTAAGGTTAGTTTTCTTTTTTACACTGTTCTTCAGGCATAGCACCACAAATTCCACAAGGTTCGCCATCTTTATTTAACAATGGGCTTGAACTGGCACATGTTCTATCAAATCGACCGCCTTTTTTAAAGATAATTTTTACTGCCATACCAAACACTCCTAAACCAAGAAGTGCGGTAATTAATAGGAATAGTTTCATTTCGATTAAATTTAATGACAAAGTTAGTATTTCTTTAAAAGGTTCTATTTAAAATAATGTTTTACTTTTATCAATAGTTCTTTATTAATGGGAATGTTTGAAGCAATAATTTGTTGACCAAAAAGATAATCATCGTTACCACTAAAATCGCAAACCATACCACCTGCTTGTTGAACTATAAACGCACCAGCAGCAACATCCCAAGGATGTAAACTGTATTCGTAAAAAGCATCAAATCGACCACAAGCAACATAAGCTAAATCAACTGCCGCCGAGCCAAGTCTTCGCAATCCTCTGGTATTATGGGTTAAATCTTTAAATAATTCCATGTAGGATTCTTGATGTTTAAAATCGTAGTATGGAAATCCTGTTCCTATAAGTGAATTCTCAAGGGTAGGTGTTGAGGTTACGGAAATTACGGCTCCATTTAAATAGGCTTTGCTTCCTTCCCAAGCATAAAAAAGTTCGTCTAGATTTATTTCATATATAACGCCCATAATTAGTTTGTCGTTTCGGGTTAATCCTATACTTATACAAAAACATGGTACATCATGAATAAAATTAGTGGTACCATCTAAGGGGTCAATTATCCAATTGTATTGCTTTCCAATTTTGTTTGAAGTACCTTCTTCTGCAATAAATCCTGCTTCAGGAATTAACAATGATAGGTTTTCTATGATCATTTTTTCAGCTGTTTTGTCGACAAAAGTTACTAGGCTGTTTTTTGATTTTGTTTCAACATCAGTAGAAGAAATTTTTTGTGATTTTATAAAATTTCCCACTTCTTTTGCAAGTGAATTTACTTGATGGCAAATGTTTTCGAGATTCATAATCTATTTTTTCACGAAATTACAAAATAATTGAGGTTATTATTTTGTAAAACCCAATTTGCTAATTAGAAATAGTATGAATAAGCTTGAACTCGATTTTTCAATGCTTTTTTTGTTTGCAAGTTCAGGTTTAATTGATAAATTCGCCGATTGAATAGATATCCTATTTATTTGTGTGCCATATATAATTGAGCAATAAGAATTGGTTTCTATGCTAGATTAATTAAACTTGTTAACCAAAATAGACTAATTTTTAGTCAACACTAATAATACGGAATGATTAATAGTAATCAAACTGATAATTAATTAAAAAATTATGAATATGAGAGTTGGAATTCCAACGGAGATAGCCCCAAAAGAATTGAGAGTGGCAGCTACTCCAAAAACAGTTACCCGACTGATAAAACAAGGCTTTGAAGTAGCCGTTCAGCATAATGCGGGTGTTAAAGCAAATTTTTCGGATGAAGAATTTAAAGCAGCAGGAGCTATAATAATTGATTCCGCTCAACAAATTTATAGTAAATCCGATATTGTGCTTAAAGTATTAGGTCCAACACTTGAAGAAGTTGAGCTAATGAAAGAAGGTTTAGTAATGTTAAGCTACTTATGGCCTGCACAAAACCCCGATTTATTGCAAAAATTAGCCGATAAAAAAGTAAATGCAGTGGCAATGGATACGATTCCTCGAATTTCACGAGCTCAAAAAATGGATGTATTATCCTCTATGGCAAACATTGCTGGTTATCGTTCAGTAATTGAAGGAGCTAATTATTATGGCAAATTTCTTAACGGTCAAATTACCGCAGCAGGAAAGGTAGAACCAGCTAAAGTGTTGGTTATTGGCGCAGGTGTTGCCGGTTTAGCAGCTATTGGAACAGCAAATTCGTTAGGTGCAATTGTGAGGGCTTTTGATACCCGAAAAGAAGTTGCTGAACAAATTGAATCTATGGGAGCCAAATTTCTTACTGTAGAAATTGAAGAGGATGGTGCTACCTCTTCTGGTTATTCTAAAGTAATGAGTCAAGAGTTTATTGACGCAGAAATGAAATTGTTTTTAGAACAAGCTAAGGATGTGGATATTATTATTACTACTGCTCAAATTCCAGGACGACCAGCACCCAAATTGGTGTTAGATTACCATGTGGCGGCTATGAAGCCCGGATCTGTTATTGTTGATTTGGCAGCATCTTCCGGTGGTAACTGTACCATGACTAAAGATGGTGAAGTTTATACTACTGAAAATGGAGTTACCATATTGGGAAAATTAGACCAATTGCCTAACCAAGCATCTCAGTTATACGGCAACAACCTTTGTCACTTGTTAGATGACATGGGAAAAGCTGAAAAATTTAAGATTGACATGGAAGATGATGTGGTTTCTAGAGCCATGGTTACTTACAATGGAAAAATAAACTTCCCTCCAAAACCACTTCCTGTTAGTCCTCAAAAACCAAAACCGGTAGTAGTAGAAACAGAAGATCCAAAAATAACCGCAGCAAAAAATGCGAAAAAAGAAGCAACAGCAATGGTTATTAAACTTTGTGTAATTGGTGGACTATTGCTCGTTTTAGGTCAATTTGTTCATGCAGAGTTTATGCAACATTTTACAGTTTTTGTATTGTCGGTATTTATTGGATGGCAAGTAATTTGGAATGTTTCCCATTCCCTACATACACCATTAATGGCGGTTACCAATGCCATTAGTGGAATTATTATAGTGGGTGGATTATTACAAACCACTAGTGATTTATCTTCCGAAATGACCATCTTAGCTTTTGTAGCAATTTTGGTAGCCAGTATAAATATTGTGGGTGGCTTTTTTGTTACACACAGAATGTTGAAAATGTTTAAAAAATAACTAAAATGATAGAGATAGGAAAAGAAATACAAACAGCAGCATATTTATTTGCAGGGATATTGTTTATATTAAGTTTGGGAGGATTATCTTCTCAAGAATCAGCAAAACGTGGCGTTTTATATGGAATAATTGGTATGACTATAGCCATTTTAGCTACCGTTTTTGGAAAAGGGGTAGAAGGGCATATTTACATTATGGTTGCCATTGCTATTGCTTCTGTAATTGGAATTTTAGTGGCTCGTAAAGTTGAAATGACCTCTATGCCTCAGTTAGTTGCTATCTTACATAGTTTTGTTGGGTTAGCAGCCGTATTAGTAGGATATGGTTCTTACATTGATGTAGATACACAATCAATAGTTGGTACAGAACATACCATCCATTTAGTGGAAGTTTTTATTGGCGTTTTTATTGGTGCTATTACTTTTACAGGCTCCATTATTGCTTGGGGAAAATTAGAAGGGAAAGTTACTAGTAAACCATTTTTATACCCAGGCAGACACCTAGTAAATATTATTTTATTGATAGCTTGTTGTGTGTTGGGCGTTTTATTTACAGGAGTAGATGCAGAAACAGGCATATTGTACATGTATATAATGACAGCAATGGCGGCCTTTATCGGTATTATGTTAGTAATGGCAATTGGTGGAGCAGATATGCCTGTGGTTGTTTCTATGCTAAACTCTTATTCTGGATGGGCAGCAGCAGCAGCAGGCTTTATGTTAGGAAACGATTTATTAATTATTACTGGTGCTTTAGTAGGAAGTTCTGGAGCAATTCTTTCTATTATTATGTGTAAAGCCATGAATAGGTCTTTTATCTCCGTTATTTTAGGAGGTTTTGGTGCTGTTGCCAAAGGAGCTGCAAAAGAAATGGAAGGAGAAGTAACTTCTTTAAATCACGATGCAGTTGCTCAATTATTAAAAGATGCCAATTCTGTAGTAATTGTACCTGGTTATGGAATGGCAGTTGCAAAAGCACAATATCCAATTTATGAAATGGTACAGTACTTAAGAAAAGAAGGAAAAGATGTTAAATTTGCCATACACCCTGTTGCTGGTCGATTGCCTGGTCACATGAATGTTTTGTTGGCAGAAGCAAATGTGCCTTATGACATTGTAATGGAAATGGATGAAATTAATCCTGATTTACCAAACACGGATGTAGTAATGGTAATTGGAGCAAATGATGTGGTAAACCCTGGTGCTCAAGACGATCCAGCAAGTCCAATATATGGAATGCCAGTTATTGAAGCATGGAAAGCAAAAACAGTAATTATTATGAAACGTTCTATGGCGGTTGGTTACGCTGGAGTTGAAAACCCCTTATTTTATAAACCAAATGCTGAAATGCTTTATGGCGATGCCAAAGATAGCGTTGATAAAATTATTACTATCTTAAAGGCATAATACTATATATAATTCAACAAAAGAGGGTGTCCAAAAAGGCATCCTCTTTTTTTATGCAACAAATTTTAAT
>JAVHRO010000115.1:0-10630 GCA_036171675.1 Vicingus sp.
TTGAGATAAAAAAAAGAGGCTGTCTATTTCTTTTTAGACACCCTCTTTTTTTTGTTATTTTCAATATGTAGTTAGTCATCTAATATCAACTATTCAAGCATGAATATTGATTTGCCCTCGCTTATAAATTTGGAAACAGGTATTTGAAAAATAGAAATCAACAACGAAATAGTGCTGAAGAAGAATTAAATAGTGCAAATCAGCAGAAATAACATCCCTTAAATCTACTCTATTTTTTATTTTTCTTAGCTAGTTGAAACAAAATTAGCGATACTGATGTGGTAAAAGTTACCGTCATTAATATGCCTGAAAAAACCACCACATATTTAAACCAAATTACTCCACTCCACATAATCCATATCCCTCCAAAAGTTAACAATAGTGAAACAAATGGCTCCACAATTAACACTTTTTTAAGTACTGGAGCCAAATTGGTTAATAACAATATTCCTCCCAATAAAAAAAATATTAACGACATGGAAAGCACATGATTATGTACCATAGTTATAATTTCCTTTTCTGGTTTTTTAAATTTCATAACCACAGCTACTTCATTATTTTCATTGCCCAAATATTGTTCTTCCACTCCGTTAATTGAAGCATTTGTATTTTCATTAACAAAAATTAAACCTGTGTAGAATCCAAAACTCAAGGTAATTAAGAAACAAAAAATTAATAGTTTAGCCGATTTTGGCAATGATGAAAGTTGTCCTTCTAATTTCATTATATGGCTCCTTTAGTTTTTAGTTGTTGTAAATAATTGGTTACTCCTTGCACATCTGCAGTTAAAGAACGTGCAGAAATAGTAGCGCCCGAAATTCCTTGAATATCATTACCAAATTTCATTTCGTTCGCATTTTTCTTTGCTTCGAATTGTTTAAGCCAACGTTTATTGGCTATTTCGCCTCCATAATCTTCTCTATACGCTAGAACTTCAATAGTTTTTATACTTAAATCTATATTGTAAATGATCATATAATCGAAAAAATCGACCCTGCTTTTGGCTCTTGAAATTACCAAATATGCAACCAACTTATTATTAACTAGTAATTTATGAAGTTGAAAATCATTACTATAAACATCCTGTTTTGTCAAATTTATTTGCTCTTTCTTTACTACCTCATTTACCCAAATCGACTGAATGATTTTATTCATCTTTTTTTGAATACCTGTTGGTAAGTCGGCACTAATTCCTAAAAATCCAATAACAACTAATAATGCTAATTTTTTCATCTAATTAAAGTTAAAACCAAATACCTATACCTAAATTAAATTGTTTTGTGAACGAGTTAGTTGAAAGTTGATTTCGCATTAACTGATAATCAGCTTTAAACGCAGCGCCAGTTGAAACCTTGTAAGTTAAACCCATTGTAAGAAGATTTACCGCGTACAAATCATTTTTTATCAATCCACCAGACATTTTAAAATTGGTATCATAAAATTCATAACGACCAAATACAATCAATTTTTCTTCGGTGTTTTTAACAAACCCTAAAACGTTGTAACCCAATTCCGCATAATACCCTATCATTACCTCTCCAATATCATTTTGGGTAAACTTGTTATACTGAAATGAATTAGAATTGGTAAAATATAATAATTCTCCTCTCGCTTCAAAATTTTTGTAATTATACCTAGCATCTAATCCAACCGCACCGATTAATAATATTGACGAATCAGCTGTTGCTTTTCCATCCACATCAGAATTAAGGAGGTTGTCATATAAAGTGGACTGCGTTTTACCGTAATAACCAGAAATTCCCAATTTTAATCCAGGAACCCCATAAAAATCAATTTTACTTGAAATACCTGGCGAACTTATGGTGTTTTCTCCAACCTCTTGTCTTCCTTTTTTATAACCCAATGAGCCATTTAGTATTCCGCCATCATCGTTGTTATAACTTTGAAATCCATTTACAATGTAAAGTTGATACCGTAACGAAAGTTTATTCATATTTCCTAAAAATCCAGCTCCTAATTCGCGCCATGTGGTTGGTACTATTTTTGTATCAACCATTGGTCGTTCTACTCCATTAAATGTTAATGGTTCATGATATTCGTTAATAATTCCCATGGGGATCACCATTAAACCTGCTCTAAAATTTAGATATTGATTGTTCTGTAGTAGTTGGTAATTTAAAAAAGCTTGTTCCAATTCAAGTTCAACATGATGTTCCATTTCCATTTCTGAAACAAAGTGTGTACGATTATTAAACTTATATCCAACAAACAGAACCATTCTATGCACATCTAAGTTGCCGTTGGATTGTGAACTATCGTTAAATTGTTGATTATAATCGATTTGCGCATAAGCCCCAATAGTTACTTTATTAGATTCATTATCTTCCACAATTTTTTGAGCAGCGTTCATTGGAGCATTAGTAAGTGTATCTGCTTTTTTTACTTGTGCCAATGTTAACTTTACCGTTACAATTAAAATTAAAATCACCAGTATTTTCTTCATCATAAATGTTGTTATTTTTATTTAGACTAATTCTAAATAATATGCAAATTAATCTATTTATTTTATAAAAAAACATGATTTTTATCAGATTTTAACTCAAACCAAAAAACTCATATTAAACAATACAGGAACCAAGTATTATCCTATCAAAAATAAATAACTTACCCTACAATAAATTAAATAAAATTGCAATTTTTAAGTACATTTGACCAACTTATTAAAATCAACAATTCTTTAAATTAATTCAATATGAAAAAAAATTTCATCGTAGTTTTCTTGATGGTAGCTAGTTTTTACAGTCAAGCTCAGGTAATGACTCCTGAAATACTGTCAGAACTTAATAAAATTAATGCTATTGCAGTTTCTAAAGACGGAAAAGATGTTATTTACTCGGTATCAAAATATGATATCAAGTCAAATTCAAAATTAGCAAAAACCTATAAAATACCTGTAATTGGTGGGCAACCTACTGAAATTAATAATGCAGAATCGATGTATGTGGATCATACGATATCACCAAAAGGAAATTATGCTTTGATCACTAACGATGTAAAGGTTAAAAAAGTAATGGGGACCGATTTCTATCCAGAAATCAAAAAATCGAATGTTTACATATACGAAAGCCTTAACTACAGACACTGGGACGAGTGGGAAGATGGAATGTTTAGCCATTTAATGTTAAAGGATTTGTCTGTACCTAAAGGCGAAGAGTTGGATTTAATGATGAATGAACCTTTTGATTGTCCACAAAAACCATTTGGAGGAGATGAAGATTATATCTGGAACAATGATGGAACAAAAATTTTATATGTTACAAAAAAATCATTTGGAACAGCTTATGCAATTAGCACCAATACCGATATTTATTCATACGATTTAGCTACCAAAACCACCACTAATCTTACCGAAGATAACAAAGGTTACGATATACTACCATCTTATTCAAAAGATGGAATTTTAGCTTGGTTGCAAATGGAAGAAGATGGTTATGAGTCAGATAAAAACAATTTAGTGATTCTGCAAAATGGAGTTAAAACCAATTTAACCAAACAATGGGACGGTACTGTAGAAAAATACAGTTGGAGTCAAAATGGTAAAGAACTTTATTTTACAGCTCCAATAGATGGAACCATTCAATTATTTAAAGTAGCTATACCTGTTAAAGGACTTCCACAAATAAAACAAATTACCGAAGGTCAATTTGATATTACCAACATAATTGGACAATCTGCCAACCTTTTGATTGTTACCCGTACTGATATGAATCATGCCACAGAAATATACTCGGTAGATTTAAAAACGGGAAAAATGGCTCAAATTACACACGCCAACGATGCCTTATATGCTTCTTTAAAGTTGAGTAATGTAGTTAAACGAATGATTAAAACTACCGACGGAAAGGAAATGCTTACTTGGGTAATTTATCCTCCTGATTTTGATTCAACTAAAAAATACCCTACCCTGCTTTATTGCCAAGGTGGTCCACAATCTGCTCTTTCACAATTTTATTCAGCACGTTGGAATTTTCAATTGATGGCAGCAAATGGCTACATTGTTGTAGCTCCAAATCGACGAGGAATGCCTGGATATGGTGTTGCATGGAACGAACAAATTAGTGGCGATTGGGGAGGTCAAAATATGCAAGACTATTTATCAGCTATTGATGAAGTAAGTAAAGAAAAATATGTAGATCGAGAATTGCTAGGTTGTATTGGTGCAAGCTATGGTGGTTATTCTGTTTATTATTTAGCTGGAAACCATAACAAACGTTTTAAATCGTTTATTGCTCATGATGGCGTTTTTAATACCCGAAGTATGTATGGAACAACCGAAGAGCTATTTTTTGTTAATAAAGATTTAGGCGGACCTTATTGGAAAAATCCAAATTCAAAAGCATATACCGAATTTAATCCAGTTACATACGTAGATAAATGGGATACTCCAATAATGATAGTTCAAGGAGGCAGAGATTATAGAATTTCAACTGGTCAAGGATTAGAAGCTTTTCAAGCTGCTCAATTAAAAGGAATTAAAAGTAAGCTATTATACTTTCCTGAAGAAAACCATTGGGTATTAGACAGTCAAAACGGTTTGGTTTGGCAAAAAGAATTTTATAAATGGTTAAAAGAAACCATTATAAAATAAGCACTATAACCAAATTAGCTAATTCTTTTAAGCATGATCATAATTTCTGAAATTATGACCATGCTTAGTTAAACAAAATTAATAGCAAAAGTTAATTCAATTGTTGGTCATCCAGTTGATATGAGCTCGTGTCCTTTTTAAGCAATAAACTTTTTGCAGGCGTTGCCAATTCAATAGTATTGTTAAGGTTATTTTTTTGATCTTCAGTAATAATTCCTTTTGACAAAAGATGCTCTGCAATAAAGCTAAAATATGCTTTTGTATTTTCATTTAACTTGCCTTGTTCATCAAACTGATACATAAACCATTTTGGACGAGGTACTATCATTGCTAAAAAGATGCTTTCTTCTAAATTAAGTTGTGAAGGCGTTTTATTAAAATAAAAATTAGAGGCCTCTCCAATTCCAAAAACATTAGGCCCAAGTTCAATAATATTTAAATAAACCTCGTACATTCTCGATTTGGTAGACAACCTATTGTGTTCAATTAACCAAACAATGAGTGCCTCTTCCAATTTACGGGCAATGGTTTTATTGCGTCGTAAAAACACATTTTTTACCAACTGCATAGAAATAGTGCTTCCGCCCCTAACAAATCGTTTTTGTTTATAATTTTGGACTATAGATTCACTAAATCTTCGTTCATTAAACCCATGATGGTTATAAAAATTGCCATCTTCAGAAGTTAATATGGCGTTTTGCAAATATGGACTAATTTGTTCTATTGGCGTATAATTTGGATTTAAACTACCAACCTCAAAAGTTCTAACGGCCACATCTTTATCGTAAACGGTATACTTAAATTCGTTATTAATTTTACTTAAATCACTTGCGCCAAAAGTAATAATTTTAAATTGATGTGGATTCAGTGACGAACTAAACACAATATGGTCAGGGGTTTTAGTATCGAACTTAAAACGCAGTTGATAATCGAGTTTTCCTGAAGTTTTTATCCCTTCAAGATTGGAAAATAATCCCGTAGGTAACGATTCAAAAAAATCAGACGCATCTAACATTGGAGTATTAATGTTGAGCGTAAGCTTTTTAGTTGGACTCAATTGCAATTTTATGTATGGCAAAAAACTTATTTTATTCAGTTGTACTGAGCTTGTGCTATCGAGTTGAACATAATTATTGCCGACAGTTACATTATAATTAAAAATACACTTATCTATAATTACATTTTTTGGAGAAATTCGCCAATGATTAATTGCTAAATGGTTCAATTTGGCCGTTCCTTGTAACTGTAGTTTGTGGTCGATTAAATTAAAACGATTTATACTAAAGGATAAGGTATCAGCCGAAATTTTTAAATTATAATTCGAATTAAAAAATGGAAACAGCGAACTTTTTACATTACTATACATTTTTAACTGTGTTGTTTTCTCAATATTATCAAATGTTCCATCTATTTGCCATTCCGATATATCTTTGTTTTCCAACAAAATGTATTTGCCATAGAAATGGCTGTCATGAATTTCTATTCCTGGAGCGAGGAGTTGATAATTCATACTATCTGTGCTCAACGAAAAATTTAAATTATTTACGTTTAAATCGGATGGGATAATATCAAACAATAAATTCAACATGTTGTTTGAAACTTCAGCATAATTAACCTGTTTTAATGGATATTTAACCTTTTTAGCTTCATTTTTTAATAAAAAAGTAAAATTATCTTGTCCATTCTTTTTTACTAAATGGAATTGTAAGGTGTCCATCTTTAATTCAGAAAATCGCACATGTGTTTTTAGTAAATCCCAAAAACTTAAATTGGCACTAATTGAACCAATATACATTAAGGTATTGTTCTTAGTATGTTCGTTTAAATGAATATTTTTTAGTTCAATGGTCTTTATTCCAGTAAAATAAGTTTTTCCAATGGTTATGTTCGCTTTATATTTTTCTGAATAAATTCCTAAATATTTATTAGCCATGTAATTTAATAACACGTTACGAAAAGTAAAAAAGCAGAGCACCAATAAAACTAAAGTTAACGATGCATATTTGACAGTAGAATAAAGATTTTTTTGATGTTTTCTTAGACCATCTAAAAGACTTAAAATTAACAATGAAAAATGCTTAAACATATCTTAAATATTTTCAATAATCTGTTTTATTGTAATATTTTTTCCTTCTATTATCACATGAGATTGATTGTAAAACAACTCACGCTTAGCTAATAAATCTACCACAAATTTTTTCAACTCTTCGTCGGTTTTATTTATAAGCAAAGGTCGTTGCTGTTTAGCAACTACTAATCGTGATATTAACACGCCTGTATTGTATTTTAAATAAATACTTTTTCCTGTTTTATTGATAACTTCCAAATTATTGTTAAAACAAGGTGTTCCTCCGCCTAAAGACATTACGAAACTGTCGTTTGAATCAATACTATCGTTAAGTACTGCGGTTTCAATACCTCTAAAATAATTTTCTCCTTTGGTATTAAAAATATGTGCAATACTATCGTGTTCTTGCTCTTCAATGAGTTGATCTAAATCTAAAAAAGTCAAATTTAATTTTTTGGCAATTTTTTTACCTAAAGTAGATTTTCCACTCCCCATAAAACCAACTAAAAATATTTTGTTAGTTTTAATCAAGGTTTATTTTAATGGAGAATTAGGTTCTTTCGCCATCGTGTTATATACCAATTTAGAAACAAACCTAGGGAAAAATTTACTCAAAAAGACTACCAATTTTCCTTGATTAGTTAATATTAACTGTGATTTTCTTTTTACCACCCCTTTGTAAATATGTTCTGCCACCTCTTCGGCAGTCATCATTTTATCTTCTTCACGTGGAGATTCTCCTTGTGCACTTCCATCTGCCGAAAGTGCCGTATTCCTTATGTTCGATGAAGTAAATCCTGGACAAGCAATCATAACATGTAAATCTTTCTTTAAATTCTCTGTTCTAAGCGCCTCTAAGAAACCTTGCATAGCAAATTTAGAAGCTGAATAGCCAGTTCTAGCAGGCAAACCTACAAATCCAGCGATGGAAGACACTCCAACAACAGAACCTTTAGTGTTTAGTAAATAAGGTAATGCGTATTTTGTGCAATTTAAGGTTCCATAAAAATTTATTTGCATCACCTTTTCTATTACACTCAATTCAGCATCATTTAATAATGCCCTCATAGAAATACCAGCATTATTAATTAACACATCAAGCTTTCCATATTTCTTAATGGTTTCTTCTATAACCCTTTTACAATCTTCCTTTACCGCAACATCCGAATGAACAGCCAAAACGTCAAATCCTTTATTTGTTAGCCAATTTGCCGTTTCCTTTAAATTAACTTCATTTCTTCCTGTAATTATTACTTTTGCGCCTCCTCTACCAAATCGTTCAGCACACGCCTTACCAATACCGGAAGACGCTCCTGTAATAATTACGACCTTATTTTGCATCATTTTTTTAAAACACAATTAGATTCCTAATACTCTATTACTATTCTTATAGACGCAAATTTATATAAACCACCAACAATACTATCAACTTTTTCAATAAGAATTTGAAAGATTTAAAGCAGAATTGACAATATTTGAGCAATTAGAGTAGCTATTGTTACGCTTATTACAAAAAAAATAGCATTTAGCATTATGAATTTAGTGCTTTTTCAGTGCTTTTTTTTATATGAAATAATTGCTAATCAGCCTATTGAAATAAATAATTAAAAAAACCTAGTATATGTTTTGCTAATTAAAATAAGGCATTTATATTTGCAATCCTTTTTTAGGAGATTTGGTAGCTCAGCCGGTAGAGCATTTCACTTTTAATGAAAGGGTCCTGGGTTCGAATCCCAGCCAGATCACAAAACAAAAAATCCCGTTTAAAACGGGATTTTTTGTTTATTTGCATAGTTAATGCCCACGTGGTGAAATTGGTAGACACGCCATCTTGAGGGGGTGGTTTGAGTAATCATGTGCTGGTTCGAATCCAGTCGTGGGCACAATTAATAAAGAATTAGCCAATTGTGGTTTTTTAATTTCCTGATTAATCTACAATTTCCCCTTTGTGAGGCTTTAATTTATCTCTGAAAAAAATCATATCTTTTTCTTCAACAATCAAATAAGCGGACCAATATATTTCATTTTGATAATCCACCCCTGTTATTAATTCATTAAAATTGTGCTTAATCAAAAACTCCCGAATATGTATTTCGTGATGTTTAGCAGTTCCTTCAGCATCTGGACCACTAAAATTCCAAATTAATTTAATTCTATTATCACTCATCACTAATCTATTGTACCACAACACCTAAACTAAAAACATCTTTGCCAATGGTGTTCATTAATTTTTGAGCAGTATAGTTCATCATTAAATCATTATGGTAAGTATTTAAAACCCAATTGGTAGGGTTTTTATACCATTCCGAAATATCCATTTTAATTTCTATGTTAACATTATTGGTAATTGTTATCGGTCCTAAATCGGCTTTAAAATAGTTTTGTTCTGCTGCACTAGTAGACATATTGTAAGCAGTTCCCATATGGTACAAATAAATAGAATCGTTACCTTGATATTTATAATGACCTTCCAATTGCATAAAGTGATAACCTCCGCCAATCATATCAGGCCAATTCCAAACCAATGAATTTAAATCAGGATACAAATTTGAAACATTATCAACTTGATCTAACCCAAACGTAAATGCAATTCCCGTGTAAGTATCGAATGGTAAATCAAAAACAGGAGCATACGAAAGTGAAGATGGGTCGGTTAAATCAACAAAATGATGACCTTGAATTACAAGGCTATCGCCATTTGATTTATAAAAACGAATGTTAGAAATTAAATATTTTAATTTTGAAATACTTAATGTGTCACCATTTGCATTGATATAATTGTAAGCGTTAAAATCTGATGAAGCAACTGAAAGCCCTGCAAAATGATGAGCAAAACTAAACGTTACAGTACCCGATGTTGCTACTGGCGGTGTAGGTGTTTTGTACAAGCAAGTTCCATTATCTTTTTCAGCAGATGGATCATAATTGATTGAGCTAGGATCCGTGCAACCTTCTTTTTTTGAACATGATGTAAAAGTAATTGTACCAATTAGGGTTAACGATATGAATAATTTTATGGTTTTCATGAGTTATTTATTTTGAACTTTAAAATTAAACAAGTTTTATGTACTAAAACCTTAAATGTAAACCAAAGTCTTTTATTCATAATCCAATTGTTTTTAATAAAATAATCCATGATGAAAAATTAGTTTAGATTAATTTCTCACCATGGATTTTACTTATTGAATAATCAACTTCTTAATATCGTTTCCATCTACCGATTGTATGACTAAAAAATAAATTCCACTTTTTAAATCACCAACAAAAAATTGTTGATTTTTCTCACTTAAGGTTAATGATTTTAATAGTTGACCGTTTGCGCCATAGATAGACAAACTTGCGTTAATTAAATTTATATCACTATTTTCTATTCTAATAAAATCAATTGCCGGATTTGGATAGATAGATGAATTTGAACTTGACACAACATCAAAAATTCCAAGAACACTTCCACTAAATGATAGTTCATCAATGTATAAGTAATCATTATTGGTAGGTGAACTTCCACTTGCTTTAAAAGTTATTATGCAACTATCAGGGTTATTTCCTTCCGAATAGTTAAGGGGAATACTAAAATTACTCCACGACATCGCCATTCCTGTTAAATTATAGTGCGCCGAAGCAACTGTCATTCGCATTTGCATTATGGAATCCCAACGAGTAAGCTGAACATCGACAAAGCCTTGGCTACTTCCGTAAATCATATGTTGCCATTTTCCAATTAAATTTGCTGGTCGTTGGTTAAAAGGAAAACCTGTTAATGGTTGGAGTGTTGATGAATTAAAAGTACCACTCACTGCTATGCCGGGCATAACTCCCATTCCAGAAACTGTTTTACTGGTTAATTTAAGGTAATAACTCCCAGCAACTCCAGGTGCTCCCCGTTCACATGTAAAAGTACTTGTTGGTGCAGTCGTACCATTTAAGCAACTCCATAAATTAGGGGTGTAATA
>JAVHRO010000116.1:0-2056 GCA_036171675.1 Vicingus sp.
ATCAGCTGTTTATATCATTTTTGTATAGTAGTTTAATTCTCGATACAAATTTCACGATTGAAATGAGTGAAATTCACTCGAATTGACAAATTTTCTTACAAATGCACAACGAGGGTACTTTTTAGTTTAAATCCATTCAGGACAAGATCGTACTAACTTAGAATCGGAGAAATTATAAAAAAAGAAACGAAATAAATTTATTTTTCAATAAATGTTATTGGTTTAAAAATAAACTCTAAATTTGTACTCATTACAATTTTATAATAATTACAAATGAATATTCCAAATCATTTAAGTAACCACAAAATAAAACCTTCTTATCAACGTATTAAAATTTTTGAATATTTATATAAAGAGATGAATCACCCAACGGTTGATTTAATATATAAAACATTAGCACCTGAGATTCCTACCCTATCAAAAACAACCGTTTATAATACCTTAAAATTGTTTGTCGATAAAGGAATTACCTCAACAGTAACCATTGAAAATAATGAAGTAAGGTATGACGCAGCTTTATCCTTACACGGACATTTTAAATGCAATATTTGCGGCATTATTGTAGATGTCCCTCTAAATATCAATCAATTAAAATTAAATGAATTAAATGAGTTTAAAATTGAAGAGTTTAATGTTCATTTAAAAGGAAAATGTAATAAATGTTTAACTAAATAAATAATAAAAAATGAGTGTATTAGTAGGAAAAATGGCTCCAAAATTTTCAGCAAATGCGGTAATTGAAGGAGGTAAAATTGTAAACAATTTTTCATTGGAACAATTTAAAGGTAAGTATGTAATTTTATTCTTTTATCCAAAAGATTTCACTTTTGTTTGTCCAACAGAATTATTTGCTTTTCAAGAGCGTTTACAAGATTTTAAATCAAGAAATGTTGAATTAGTTGCGGTATCAACCGACACAGAACAATCGCATTGGGGTTGGTTACAAATGGAAAAAAACCATGGTGGAATTAAGGGGATAACTTATCCAATAGTGGCCGATACCAACAAAACCATTTCAATGAATTATGATGTATTGGCGGGTGATTTTGACTGGAATGATGAAGGCGAAATGATTGCAACTGGAGAATTGATTGCATACAGAGGTTTATTTTTAATTGATAGAGAAGGAAAGGTAAGACATCAATTGATTAATGACTTACCATTAGGAAGAAACGTTGACGAAGCCATTAGAATTGTTGATGCATTACAACATTTGGAAGAAAATGGTGAAGTATGTCCTGCAAACTGGGTTAAAGGAAAAGATGCGTTAAAAGCTACTCATGATGGTATTGCTGATTATTTAGCAAAACATTAATATTAATATATTGCTAGTGACTTATCACTAGTGATTTTTACAAATAATTTAAAAACAAAAAAAATGGCATTTGAATTAGAAAAATTACCTTACGCATTTAATGCGCTAGAACCACACATTGATGCTCGTACAATGGAAATCCACCACGACAAACATCATGCTGCATATACGGCAAACTTAAATGCTGCAATTGCAGGTACTGCATTAGAAAGTAAATCTATAGAAGAAATAATAAAAACATTGGATATGAATAACATGGCTGTCAGAAATAATGGCGGTGGATTTTTTAATCACAATATGTTTTGGAAAGTGATGTCACCAAATGGTGGAGGAATTCCAACTGGACCCGTTGCTGAAGCTATTAATAGCACTTTTGGCTCATACGAAGCTTTTAAAGAGCAATTCTCAAAAGCAGCTGCAACTAGATTTGGATCTGGTTGGGCTTGGCTTTGTGTAAAAGAAGGCAAATTAGAAGTTTGTTCTACTGCAAATCAAGACAATCCATTAATGCCAAATGTAGGTTGTTCTGGAAATCCTATTTTAGCGTTGGATGTTTGGGAACATGCCTATTATTTGAATTATCAAAATAGACGTCCAGATTACATTGGAGCATTTTATAATGTAATTAATTGGGATGAAGTAAATAAAAGGTTTAAAGGTTTATAATTAACTTCATTTTAAAAAAAGAAAGAGGGTGTCCAAAAAGGCATCCTCTTTTTTTATGCAACAAATTTTAATTTG
>JAVHRO010000117.1:0-10088 GCA_036171675.1 Vicingus sp.
GTTGACCAGCTTTATAAGCTTCCAATATAGATTCGTTGGGTTTGGTTTTAGAAACAGCAACTAAGGTTACGGTTTCTGGAAGGTTTTCTTTTATTTTTTTGATGTTATTGGTAATGCTCATTATTTTGTTCAAAGTTAGATGCCTTCCGACTTCTCGTTAATTATTTTTTTCGAAACATAGCAAATTCACTAATCTTTTATACTAGCTGGTTACTAGTTTTTGTTTTGCCCCTCTACGAAAGCCCCTCCTTCGGAGGGGTTGGGGAGGCTTTTTAATTATTCAGCAACTTCTCTAAATAATCAATCCTATTTTGTTTTTCTTTGAGTAACTCGTCTTTTGAGATAATGAGCTTGTCATAAAGTTCTTTAATCTCTGCGTTATCGTTTACAATGTTGGCAATGTTTTTAATCTGACTGTGGTTGTTGGTGGTACTAAAATAATTAGAATCATTTACCTGAGTTAATTCTTGAACCGGCACCTTAAATATTTCTGCTAACTTGGGTAATAAATCTACTTTTATGTCTATTTCATCGTTTTCTAACTTATTGTACCACGCACGGCTTACCCCTAATTTTTGAGCCACAAATTCTTGTGTTAATTTTTTCTGTTTGCGTATTTTTTTAACATTTTCATTAATAGTTTGCATAGTTTTGTATTTTACAAGTTAATGTAATCATTTGAATGTAATCATTTGAATACAAAAGTAAATAAATTAATACAAAAAAATCAATAAATGTTAATATTTAAGTTGTTTTTTCGTTGTTATTTTGATGCCAATGTCATAAGGCAGAAATTTTAAAATTATTATGTTATGAAAAATTTAAGTGTAAATGAAATGGAAAATGTGAATGGGGGAGGTCTAAATAGACAACAATCAGCTTGTTTGGGTGATATGGCAGGTTGGGGTGGAATTGGTGGCGTTTTTGGTGGAGTTGGAGGTGCTTTAATAGGAATAGCATGTGCAGGTTTATTTTCAGCTAATTGTAATTAATTTAGTTAGGGAGGGCTTAATCCCTCCCTTACCTATTTCTCTTTTATAAATATAATTGTTGGTATTACTTTTAGATTATCCAAATGAATAGTGTAATTGGTGTTACTATTTTTTCTATCTTACTTGACTTTTTTTGTAATTGAAATAAATCCAGTTCATACTATTCTTCAGATTACTTTTGTTGGATTCTTTCTATTAACAAATTATATATTTACATTCAATTACCAATCTTTATAAATATGTACAAACTAGGTTTCATAATTCCTTTTCGAAACAGTAAATTCACATTTTTTTTTATTCTTGCACTATTATTTACTTATTATGGGAGTTATAGTATTGACGATGACTCTACAAACAGTTATATTCACTCCATGGTAATGTTTGCTGGTTTAGGGATTATTGATATTGCTCATATTCGTTACCAAAGGTCAATAGAATATACCCAACTTATTTTAACAACATTATCGTTAAAAAAAAAATATTTCAGGCTCATTTGCCAAGAATTGTTTGGATTAAAATTAATAGTGTTTCTTCCTTATCTTGTTTCATTAATTCTTTTTGGGGAGATGTCTATTTCATTTGTTATATATTATTTGATAGCATACTTTTCTTATTGTAATACAAGCTTACTTTTAAAACATCTTGCTAGGCGTTTTGTCAGTATCTCAGTTATCTTAAAACAAATACTTGGAATTTCTTTTTTTCCTTTGATGATTTCTATGAATCCACACTTGTATTCTCATTTTTATGAGAATACAATGATGATAAAAATGATTATTTTATTTGTGTTTTTTATAAGCGTTTTAGCAAGCTATTTTATATTCAGATATTTAAAAAATAAAAAACCTATTTATGATTTGGCTATCATAAATAACTACAATAAAAAATATTGGTATTAATTTATGTTGCTAACTCAATTAAAATATCAATTACGACAAGGATTATTTTTAATACCATTAATAATCCTTCCTTTTGTACTACTTACCAAAAGTGAAGTGATTGTTTTTTTGTTTTTACAAACTCGTTTTTTCAGGGTATTTGAACAAAACGATTTTCAATTGCCTATATTTCACATTACTGGAGCCGAATTAAGTAAACATCTACGTTTTTACAATTTAAGTTGGGCAATTTGGTTTAATGGGTGGTTTCTGGTTGCTCAAACCATTCAATTAATTTGGTTAAAAACGCCTTTACAGGAATTAATGGTTCATTTTATTAATTTTAATAGTCTCTTGTTTTTAAGTTTTATAGTAGGCAACACCCTAAGCAATTCCGATATGATAACCATAAAAAATGGTTTACTACGTTTGGTAGGTTCATCGCTTATTTTTGGAACAAGCATAAGTTTATGCTATGCGTTATTAAAAGGGGTTGAAATGCTACACATTACTTTCTTGGTAAATGTTATTTTTTTATTGAGTATGGTTAGTGTTTGGCACTACCACGTTAATTTACAAAAAAGAGCACCCTACATACCTTATTATCTATGATAGAAATTAAAAATATTACCAAATCGTACAAAAAACAAATCGTTTTAAAAGGTGTTGATTTAACTTGCGATAGTGGAAAAATTCAAGCATTGTTAGGAGCTAATGGTGCAGGGAAAAGCACCTTAATTAACATCGTTTCGGGGTTAATAAAAAACGATGACGGAGAATTTTTCATAGACAGCGAAAAAATAACCATTGATAGTTATGCATATCGAATTAAAGTAGGCTATGTTTTTGAAAAACCCATCTACATCGAAAAACTATCTGCAAAAGAATACTTGACTTTTGTTGCACAAATGTATAAACTGCCAAAAGAGGAGTATTCAAGCAGAATAGATGAATTGTTGGCATTTTTGGAATTGCCTACCGATAACAAAAAATACATTGAAGATTATTCTAAAGGAATGAAAAACAAAGTGAGTTTAGCCGCAGCATTGATCCACCAACCCAGCTATTTAATTTTAGATGAACCATTTGATGGTGTTGATTTTGTTTCCATTCAAAAAATTACTCGTTTATTTAAAGATTTAGCTAAAAAAGGTGTAACTATTCTAATTACCTCTCACCAATACGATGTAGTAGCAAGCTTGTGCGACAATTTTGCATTGCTTAAAGCAGGTAAAATTATTTTTAATGCCACTATGCCCGAGTTGGTTGAAAAAGCCAAAGAGCAATATTCAACCACAGAGAACCCTGTAAAAAGTTATTTAGAAAGTTTAATGAACGATGGTCAAGAAAGCCGGTTATCTTGGTCAAAATAAAATCACTCACAAAAAATGTTACTCAAACTTTACCAGTTCAACAAATGGAAACTATTTGCAGTCATAACATTGGCTGCACTCTATTTTTCATTTTTGATGAAGGTTGCTTTGCCTTTTGAACGCATGACTTTTAATAGTTTATCGGAACAATTGAGTGCCAACCGTATTCAAGAATTGATAGAAAATCAAAAAAAATGGCAGTGGTTGGGTTATGTTTTTGTGCCTATATTTTTGTTGCTAAAATGGCTTATGGTAGCAGTTGTTTTAGATATAGGAGCTGTTATTTTTGAATTAGAATTAGCGTTTAAAAAAGCATTTCATATTGCTATGGCAAGCGAAATAGTTTTCGTACTGGTTCTTTTAGTTAAATTTGGTTGGTTTTTCTATCATAGAGAAACTCTCTCGTTAGAATATGTTCAATTTTTCACACCACTTTCATTAATCAATTTAGTAGATTATACCCTGTTAGACAAATGGTTTATTTATCCCATACAAACCATCAATATTTTTGAATTAGCGTATTGGTTTTTGCTGACTTATTTTTTATCGAAAGAAACCCATAAACCTTTCGGTAAATCTTTTCAATATGTGATGTATAGCTACGGAATTGGTTTATTAATTTGGATGGTATTTGTCTCATTTTTAATCTTAAATTTTACTGTTTAATGAAAAAAATAATCGCAATTCTTTTCGTATTAGCTGTACTAATTATCATTTTCTATTTTGGCTACAAAAGCATAAAAAAACATCAGGAAAATAAACTTGCTGAATCAGCTATTAACGACCTTCCTGTTTTTTCGTTTTACACCCTAAATGAAAAACAATTTACCTATCATAATGTTGAAAAAAAACAAACATTACTTATTTATTTTCATCCCGAATGTGAACACTGTCAATACGAAGCAAAGCAATTGTTGTTAAACAAAGAAAAGTTTTCAGACACTCAAATTTTTATGATTTCGCCAGCTTCTTTAACAGCTATTAAACAGTTCAATACCACTTATGAATTGAATAAAATAGAAAACTTAAAAATGCTTTGGGATAAAAATAGGCAGTTTGGTAGTTATTTTGGTAGGGCTACTTTTCCTACTATTTTAATTTACAATCAACAAAATAAATTGCAAAAAAAATACAAAGGAGAAGTTAAAATAGAAGCCATTCTAAAACAGCTAACTCTTGCTGAAATAATCATTCCTGATAAATTATTTTCAACTCATAATCACTCAAATCAATCTATCCGTTTAACCAATGTCCAATTATTTTTGTTTGATTTAGGTTTATGATGGACATTAAAAAACTAGCCAAAAGCTTTGTCATCCAACAAGGGCAATCCGATTGTGGTGTAGCTTGTTTGCTTTCACTTATTAATTATTATGGAGGAACAGGTACATTAGAAAAACTACGAGAATTAAGTGGAACAAATACACAAGGAACAACACTACTAGGCTTATACCAAGCAGCAACTAAACTTGGTTTTGACGCTAATGGTTGTGAAGCAACCATACAAGCCTTAATTGAACACGGAGAACCTGTTATTCTACATGTGATAATTGATAACAGACTGCAACATTATTTAGTTTGTTATGGGTATGATAATAACCAATTTGTTATTGGCGATCCTGCCAAAGGAATTTCTACATATAAAATCGAAGAATTAGAAAAAATATGGATAGGATTCCATTGTTTAACACTAAAACCAACTGCTGATTTTATTACTTCCGAAAGCATTAAACACGCTAAAAGAGATTGGTTAATTCGCTTAATTAAAGAGGATTACTTATTGTTGGGTATCAGTTTAGTTTTGGGTGTAGCAATAGCTATTTTAGGAATGGTAATGGCAATTTTTTCTCAAAAATTAATTGACAATATATTACCCTCCAACGATGTTAAAAAATTGATAACAGGTATAGTGTTAGTTACTTTTTTATTAGTTGTTCGAGTTGGTTTAATGGCTATTCGGCAATTTTTATTACTTAGGCAAAGCAAAGATTTTAACAACCGTATTATTCATGCTTTTTATGGTACTTTATTATACTTGCCAAAATCGTTTTTTGACACTCGAAAAATTGGCGAATTAGTTGCACGTTTAAACGATACCGGCAGAATTCAGCGTGTAATTAGTCAAGTTGCAGGCAATGTAATTATTGATGGATTAATGGCAATAACTTCTTTAACTTTTTTGTACGCCTATTCGTGGCAGGCAGGCGTAATAGCATCAGTTAGTTTACCTATTTATTTTTTACTAATTTATCGGTTTAATGCTCAAATTATTACTGCACAAAAAGAAGTAATGGGCGATTATGCACACAGTGAGAGCAATTTTATCAGTACTATACAAGGGGTGGCGGTAATTAAAAATTTTAACCGTCAAGGGTTATTTTCTAAAATTAATCAGGTTATTTACGGAAGTTTTCAAGATAAGATTTTTGCGTTGGGTAAAATCAACATTCGATTAACATTGATTTCTGGGATAGCTGGAGTAGTGTTTTTAATAAGCATTTTGTCTTTTACGGCGTTTCAAGTTTACCATACCACTTTAAAGCTAGGAGAATTAATGGCTATTTTAGGTATGGCATCTACTTTATTACCCGCGGTGGGTAGTTTAGCGTTGGTGTCCATACCAATAAATGAGGCAAAAATAGCTTTTGATAGAATGTTTGAGTTTGTGAGTATTTTACCCGAAAATAATCAACCCAGCGAAAAGATACGTTTCGAATCGCTGAAAATAGAAAATATTTCTTTTCGTTTTCCAGGTCGAAAACAAATTTTACAAAATATTTCTATCGAAATTGGTAAAAATGAATTTGTTGCTATTGTTGGGGAAAGTGGCTCTGGTAAAAGCACATTAGGGCAAATTATCCAACAATTTTATATACCAGAAACAGGTGCTATTAAAGTGAATAATAACTTGGATTTTAAAAATATTTCAACTACATGGAGAGCTATTATCGGAGTTGTACCACAAGATATTCATTTGTTTAATGGAACAGTTTTAGACAATATTTGTCTGAGCAATACTCAAGAAGAAGTACAAAAGATTGTTACCTTTTGCCAAGAATATGGGTTTGCTTCATTTATTGAGCAATTTCCACAAAGCTACCTTACCATTTTAGGCGAAGAAGGAATCAATTTATCGGGCGGACAAAAACAAATAATTGCATTAGCTCGTGCATTGTACAATAAACCACAATTATTGTTGTTAGACGAAGCCACATCTGCTATGGATAGAATTACTGAGAAATTTGTGTTGAATTTATTAACTCAGCTAAAAAGTCAACTTTCTGTTATTTTTATTTCACATCGGCTACACATTCTTAAAGAAATAAGTGATAAAATAATGGTGTTAGAAAATGGAACAATTAAAGCACAAGGAAAGCACAACACATTGTTAGAAACTGACAATATTTACAGCGAATACTGGAAAGAAATTAAAAAATGAGTTTTTAGAAACCGCAACTAAGGTTACGGTTTCTGGAAGGTTTTCTTTTATTTTCCGAATATTATCTGCTATACTCATAGTTGATAAACGAACATTCCACTTCTTAATTTAGGTTCAAACCACGTAACTTTTGGAGGCATAATTAAATCGTTATCAGAGATATTCATTAATTGTTGCATGCTAACTGGATTCATCGCAAAAGCAACTTTCATTTCACCACTATTCACTCGTTTTTCTAACTCTCCTAACCCTCTAATTCCACCAA
Organism: Vicingus sp.; assembly: GCA_036171675.1. GTDB lineage: Bacteria > Bacteroidota > Bacteroidia > Flavobacteriales_E > Vicingaceae > Vicingus. The sequence continues at coordinate 6,948 of JAVHRO010000117.1, forward strand.
TAAAATCAATTCTTTTGTCGGTTCTTAAGTCAATTATGTTTAACAAAGGTTCAAGTACTTGTTTTGATAAAATGGTTACATCCAATACACCAACAGGATCAGTATCATTATAAGTGCCTTTTTTAGCTACTAGTTTGTACCATTTTTTGTTTAAGTACATTCCAATATGGTGTAAAGTATCAGGTTTGTAGGTGCTTGATTTTTCTTCAACATCAAAACTGTTGGCTATTTTAGTTAAAAAAGTAGCTTCATCTAATCCATTCAAATCCTTAACCACTCTGTTATAATCAATAATTTTTAATTGATTATCAGGAAAAAGTACCGCCATAAAATAATTGTATCCTTTTCCATCGGTTGGGTTGCCGTTTGCAGCATCTCTAAACTCTTTTCCAACTAATGCACCAGCAGCAGTTCGATGATGCCCATCGGCAACATAAATACTAGGAACTTGTTGGTCAAATAATTTTTTAATGGTCGTAACCTTTTCAGCATCATTCACCACCCACAAAGTGTGTTGTATGCCATCATCGGTGGTAATGTTGTAAACTGGGGTGCTTTTTTGAATTCCAGCAACGAGTTCATCAATAGTATTTACATGAGGATAAGCAAAGAAAACTGGTTCGTAATTTAATTTACTGTAACGAACGTGGTTTTTACGGTCTTCTTCTTTGTCAGGACGAGTTAATTCGTGTTTTTTTATCACGTTATTAAAATAATCATCAATGGCACAACATCCAACTAATCCAGTTTGTTTATGACCATTCATAATGAGTTGATACACGTAAAAATTGGCTGTATGATCTTGAACCATCAATCCTTTTTGAACCAATTTATCAAAATTTTCTTTTCCTTTTTTATACACTTCTGGTGCATAATGGTCAAAGTCATCAGCAAAATCAATTTCTGGTTTTATAACATGATAGTAACTGTTTGGATTATTTTTACAAGCTTCTCTGGCTTCTATTGAATCTAGCACATCGTATGGACGACTTGCAATTTCAGTTACCTTTTCTTTGGTTGGTCTAAATGCTTTGAATGGAATAAATGTTGACATAATTTTTTGAGATTAGAGATTTACGATTTTTGATTTACAATTTACGATTTTTGGTTACTTCGGTTTTCCGTCTTCGGACTTTCATCTATCAACTTTAGTTTCTAATTTAAAACAATTAATAATTTGTTCAGCTAATTCTTCGCCAATTCTATCTTGAGCTTCTTCGGTAGCAGCCCCAATATGAGGAGTTAGCGAAATTTTTGGATGAGTTAACAACGCTTCTTTTGGAGTAGGTTCGTTGGTAAACACATCAATAGCAGCGTGAGCAACTTTACCAGTATTTAAGTTGGTAATTAATGCTTCTTCATCAACAACACCACCTCTAGCTGCATTGATGATGATTACACCATTTTTCATTTTAGCGAATTCATTTGTTCCTACAGCGGCTTTTCCATCTTTTAATGCGGGAACATGAATGGAGATGAAATCGGCTTTGGCTAATAATTCATCTAAAGAAATGGTTTTAATTTCAACAGTTACAGTTTGTTGAGCAACTTCAACGCTTATGGAAGCTTTTTCTAAAAATGGGTCGAAAGCAACCACATTCATTCCGCAACCCAAGGCATATTTTGCAACCGACTGCCCAATTCTTCCAAAACCAATAATACCGATGGTTTTTCCTCTTAGTTCGATTCCTTTTCCATATTTCTTCTTTAAACCATTAAAATCGGTTAACCCTTTTACTGGCATTTGTCGGTTGGCATCGTATAAAAAACGTACAGCACCAAATAAATGTGCCATTACCAATTCGGCAACCGATTGAGAGGAAGAAGCGGGTGTATTAATTACTTGAATACCTTTTTCTTTGGCATAAGCTACATCAATGTTGTCCATACCAACACCGCCACGACCTATTAATTTTAAGTTCGGACACGCATCAATAAGGTCTTTACGAACTTTGGTGGCACTTCTCACTAAAAGAGCAACATAGTTGTTATCGTTTATTGCTTTGATAAGTTGGTCTTGAGGAACAGTGGTGGTAACAACCGTAAAACCGGCTTTTTCTAAATTTGTTTTACCTATTGGTGCTATTCCGTCGTTGGCTAATATTTTCATTTTTTTTAGTTTTTATTCCTTTCTCGCAATGACGATTATTTTTTATCCAAATTTAACAGCAAATCCTTTCATTACATCCACCAAAACTTGTACACTTGCTAGTGGTAACGCATTATACATGGATGCTCTATAACCACCAACATCTCTGTGTCCTTTGATGCCAACAATATTGGCTGCTGCCCACATTTTGTCAAAATCTTCTTTTAAAGCATCGTTAGTTAATACAAAAGTAGCATTCATATTACTTCGGTCTTCTTTAACGGTAGTTCCTTTAAACAATGGATTGGCGTCTATTTCGTTGTACAATAAATCGGCTTTTTGTTGATTAATTTTTTCTATCCAAGCTACGCCACCATTGTCTTTTAGCCATTGCATGGTTAACATCGAAACATATATTGCATAAACAGGAGGGGTATTGTACATGGATTCTTTGTCGATGTGGATTTTTAAGTCTAACATCGAAGGAATTGTTCTACCTGTTTTTCCTAACAATTCATTTTTTACTATGTAAACGGTAGTTCCTGCAGGTCCCATGTTTTTTTGAGCTCCGGCATAAATCATGGCATAGTCGGCTACGTTAACTTGTCTGCTTAAAAAGTCGGACGACATATCTGCAATTAAAGGTACATTTCCTTTTTTTGGTAGGTTTTTTAGTTGTGTTCCAAAAATGGTATTGTTGGTAGTGATGTGAAAATAATCGGCATCGGTTGGGATAGTATAATTTTTTGGAATATAAGTGAAATTTTTATCTTCAGATGAAGCTACAACAGTAACTTTTCCATAGTTTTTAGCTTCTTTTATGGCTTTTTTACTCCAAGCGCCTGTATTTAAATAGGCTCCATGACCATTTTCTTTTAGGTAGTTCATTACAACGGTTAAAAAACCAGTGCTTGCCCCACCTTGTAAAAACAATACAGAATATCCTTCAGGAACATTCAGTAATTCTTTAACCAACGCTTGTGCTTTATCCATAACGGCAATAAAATCCTTACTTCGGTGAGAGATTTCTAAGATAGAAAGATTAAGATTAT
>JAVHRO010000118.1:0-9999 GCA_036171675.1 Vicingus sp.
AAATTATTTTTTTAAAAAATTTAAACTTGAAATGTGGTTTTTAAGGCTCGACTAAGTAAACATTCCTTTTCTTTTTCAGGCAGTACCGAAATATCTTGAAAGCGTTGTAACATTTTTGGGTCTTTAAAAAGGTCGGCTTCGTCATTCTCTCCTAATAAATAACCAACGGTAGTACCTAAAATCTTAGCCAGTTTTTTAGCAGCATCAATAGAGGGGTTCATCTCATCCCCCCCCCTGTTCTTAGTCTGAAGCGAGGCAAGAGCGGTGGCGACTAAGAACTTTAAAACAAGTTTACTTATTTATTTTAGGTTTTGTAATATCCGCAGGCTGTTTAGCAGATGTAGAATCAGCAACCGTATTTTGTTGCTCAAACTGGTAAGGGTTATTTTGAGAAGCTTTAGGGTCAACCCCTACTATTCTTAGTCTGAAGCGAAGCAAGAGCGGTGGAGACTAAGAATTTTATAACGAGGTTTATTATTTATCCTGTAAAATATCAATCCCCCCCCTGTTCTTAGTCTGAAGCGAGGAAAGAGCGGTGGAGACTAAGAACTTTAAAACAAGTTTACTTATTTATTTTAGGTTCTGTAATATCCGCAGGCTGTTTAACAGTGGTAGAATCAGAAGCCGCTCCCACAAGTAGAAAATGAGTAGCTAGTTCGAGTTTAGCGTAGCGTAACTCGAACTTACAGCAACAAGGGTTTAGGAATAAAGAAGTTTTGTTTATTTTCTCCGCACCTTGCCATGTGCCAAATAAGAACTATAAAGCAGCATGTGATTTTAGCAAATAATTACGTTGATTATATCACCCACCATACCCTCCCTCGATGGCGAAAACCACAACGGAGGTCATTCTCCCCTCAAAGGTAGTTAAAGGGGGTGATTTTCCCCTTAACCCTTCTTCTTAGGTGTAGTTGCCAAAAACTCTTTTAAATAATATGGCTCGAAATAGGCCACATTTTCAACTAGTTGGTTGTTAAATTTCTCTGTCGCCAATTGATTCACATATTTTGCTGAAGGCTCAACATTAGCAATAAAAACAGCGTTGGGATAATGGTTCAATAACGATTTGCACTTTTCAGCTCCATCACCAAAAAACACTATTTTGTTTTTATCTAAAAAATTAGCGAATGAATTTTCGTCAATAATTTTTGCCGAAATGGGTTCAAGCAGTTCCAATTTAGCATTATAAAGTGCTGTGTAAACCTCCATTCGTCGAGCATCTATCATTGGACAAAAAAGAGCCTCTCCCAATTTTTCCCCAAAGTGGATGGAGTTAACAACCGCTAAGGTTAATGCTTTCAACGTATCAACGGCAATTAAAGGTTTATCCAACCCATAACATAATCCTTTGGCAGAAGAAACGCCAATACGTAATCCTGTGTATGAACCAGGTCCTTTACTAACAGCAATGGCATCCAATTGTGTTATTTTAATTTTTGCCTCGGCACAAACCAATTCAATAAAATGATTCAAGTTTTCGGAATGTGAATATTCACCACCAATCTCTTTTAGCGATAATAGCTCTGCACCACTACTTATGGCAACACTACACATTCTGGTAGCAGTTTCTATTCCTAAAATTAAGCTCATCTCGAAACTACTTTTATTTCAACTCTTCTGTTGGCAGAATGTTCGTCATCGGTTTTTGGGTCGGGATAAATCATTTTTGAATTTCCATAACCTGATATGGAAATTCTACTTTCGTCCATCCCATTTTCTAATAAATAATTTTTTACCGCAGTTGCTCTGTCGATAGAAAGCTGTTTAAATTCCTCATGATTTGGTTGACCAGGACCGTTTACATGTCCCTCAATTTCAATTTTTACTTGAGTATTTTGCTGCATAAAAATAAGTAATGCATTCAACGAGCTTTTTGAGGTATTTAAAAATTTATCGTTCCCCGCTTGAAATTGAATTTCAGCTAGACTTACTTTTTTCCCTTCTTCAATTCGTTCGAGCAAAATTGTTTGATGGAATGTCGACTTGGTTTTATTAATCAGTATTTTTGTTGAATAAAGCATATATCCTGGGGCTGATAGGGTTAAAATTACTCGATAATTTGATCGTTCTAAAATAACTTGATAGTTTGTAATATCTTGCAAATCAATTGTTTCTTTTAATAAACCGCTTAAACTCACATTTGAAGACACAGGAAGATTTGTAGCCAAGTCTTTTACATCAAAAGTAAAATTAAGCTTTGGCTTTTCTTTTTCCACAATTACAGGGAGAACCTCTAATCTCTTAATTGGTGGCAAAGTTGGATAATGAAGAATTAATTGGTGGTTGCCATATGTTCGTTTAGGATTATTTACAACAAGCACATACGATTGCCCTTGTTTTACATCTATAAATTTACTGTAATTATTGTTTATTCCTGGAGAAGAAAATTGTTCGGTTTCAGCTAACGATAATCCCGTGTTTGCACTGCGCGACAAATTGGCTCTTATTGGTTTAATTTTATTGGAATCTATTCGTTTACAAAACAGATTTTTATTTTCATACAACAGAAAATCCCAATCGTCATCTTTATTATCCGATAAAATATCAAACGTAAACGCTCCAGTCGATGGTATTTTTATTAAATACCAAATGGAATTGGTTTCTAAAGGAAAAGTGGTCAAATTATCGTTAAAATTATTTTTAAACTCTTGTTTATCTCCAAATCCACTAATATTTTTAGCATTAAAAATAGTGTCGGTCAACCCTAAAAGTTTATTACAGTCGGCATTTTGGGCAAGAATGCTTGGTATGGTCAAATACCCACAAAATACAAGTAACACTATTGAAAAAAAGCTTTTCATTCTGGTATCAAAAATAAGTTAATAGCAATCATTGGTCAAGCATTGTACCAATTTTGTTTGATTATCGAATTAACGTAACAGTTCCACGTTTCTGAAAATCATCGCCATTAGTTGTTTTAAATTTTAATAAGTAGATATACGCTCCTAACGGCAAATTATTACCCGAATTATTTTGTTTTCCATTCCAACCTTCATCTCTATTGTTGGTTTCGAAAACCTTGTGACCCCATCGATCATAAATAGAAAACAAATAGGTAGATAAATCATAAAAAATGGCCGAAGGTTTAAATGTAGGATTAAATAAACTTAATGGTTCGAAGGCATTGCCAATATAAACAAAGGGCTCGTGCTTAACACAATATTCATTTGAAGAACTAGTTGCCATTGGTAAATTATCAATATGTACGGTGTTGTCTTCTATAGCCAATACTTTATAACAAAATTCACCAGTTCCTAATAATTCATTCGAAACATCGTCGAGATAAGTATTTGTAGTCGTTGAAGCCAAAATTGAAGCGATTAAATTGTACGACAAATCATTTTTTGAAAGTCTGTAAATCTGGTATTCCTTTACATTACCCTGCCAACCTTCATAAAAGTTCCAACTCAACATATTGGTTGCTGAAGGCAAATCTGACGAAACGGTGAGCAACATAGTTTTACCTATGTTAGAAATTATTTTCGTTTGATTGCATTGATTAATCGCTTCAATTTGATAGAGGTATGAATTATTTTTTGCATCTACACTTTCATCGTAATACTCAATAAACGGATCAATGCCATGGTAATTGGTTACCGTATTAATGGTAGAAAAAATAGTATCAGCAGATAAGGCTCGCTTAATATTGTAATATTTTATATCGGCTGTTGTATCAACATAAAATTCGACCAATATCTGACTCGAATCAATTACAGTTCCGGTAAAAAGATACAAAAAAGATGGGTTTTTTAAGAAATTCCCGGCAACATTAACTAGGTTTGATGATGATGTAAAAGGACCTAAACCACTGTTTTCGATGGCGCGCACAAAAAACTGATAGTTGGTGCCAATGGATAATCCAGCGTAGGTATAGGTTAATAAATTGGTAGTTCCTACTAATAAAAAACCTCCGCCGTTAATATTTACATACACATTATATAACACATTAACTCCTGAATTAAAATCGTTGTATGCGTTCCAAGTTAAGTTTACAGATGCACCACAAATATTAATAGTTTGAGTAAGTTCTATGGTATTATGATAATTTCCACCAACTGGACTAATTCCAATTCCAGCGCCACAATTGGCAACAATACCCACCTCATGGATTTGATATTTAATTATTGTATCGTATGGAATAATGTAAAAAAGTGTTGCCGTATTTGTTGAACTTAAGCTATCATTAGCGGTTGTAAAAGGGTTATGCATGTAAATATCATAACTTACAATTCCTACATCGGGACTTGCTTGCCATGCAACAATAACATCACCATTAGGCAAAACCGATACTGAATCTACTACAACTTCGGTAGAGCATTGCGAATAAACAAAGTTCCCAGAAATTGCTAAAAATAATATGAGGAAAATCTTTTTCAAACTTTATCACAACCGATATTAATCTGTTGCATTAATTACTTTTTTCTGCAGAAAAAAGTAACTCACCTTTTTTCAATTTATTGTATCTATCAGCTAACAAAGCAATAAGTTTACTAAATGTTTGCATAGCCTCTTTAGTTGCATTGCTAACTTCGGCACTTTTAAGTTTTAGCATTAAAAAACCGTACAACGCAATTAGGCATGCATCGATTTCGTTGTTTGCATAACCGCCCGATTTAGCTATTAAATTTTTAATATTATCTTTTGCATTAAGATATGCTTTTTGATATTCAACATCTTGAATGGTGGTAAGCAAAGAGTTATGTAAATTATTAAGCTCTTCAACGTGTTTATCAATAAAACTTAAATGACCCTTCTCAGATTTTCTTTCTTTCATCATTTGGTCAATCAAATTTTGGTACCATTCTTTTATTTCATATTTGGTATCTTGAGATACGTCAAACCTAGAAATAATTGAATCATCAATTAAGCTCATTTCAAAATTGTGAGACCTAATAATGTCCTCAATTTGCCAAATATACAGAATGTACTCTGCAATGTTGGTTTGTTTCTTATGTTTAGCAATTAGCATTATTTTGTATTGTTTTTTGCCTTATATTCAGCATTTAATCCATCTACAACATGTTGAGTGATGTCAATGTTTGGACTAAAATCTAATACAACATCACCTAACTGTGATGCGCCGATTATAATATCGAAATTGGTTTTTTCGTTATGTTTTTGAATAAAATCTTTCACCGTTTTTTGAAACTCATCGTTCAACTTAGCCTCTTCTTCTTGAAATTTTGCTGTATAATCATCTCTGAGTTTATACAACTTTTGTTCTTCTTCTGCCAACTCTTGTTGTTTCATTTGACCTTCAAACTGCGACATGGTATTTGCTTTTTGTTGAAAATCTTTCACTTTTTTTTCGAATGCTGACATTTTGGTTGATATTTCCCCTTCGTATTTTGCTTGTCGTACTTTTAATTTTTTTATTAAATCTTCATAGAAAGTATAATTACCTTGTAATGAATCGATATTAATATAACCTACGTTTGAAGTTGTGCTAATGACTGGAAGCTGTTTTTTCACTCCTGGCAATTCAGTTGAACTTTCCACAGATTGGTCTGTTGCACAAGTTGTTTTGCATGAAAAATGCAAATAGTATAGCACAGCAATTGATAAAGCTAAAACTGCATTGATTATTAGGGATAAATTTTTCATAAAAAATTATATTGTTTCAACAAAGTTGAGCAATATAATTAAACTAGCATCATCAACGCCTGAATTTTAGCTGAATAGAATCGTTAATAAAGCCTAAATTGCGATATGTTCTATTTTTTTGCAAACAAAGTTGAAGGGAATATTTACCATACACGCGTAATCCTCACCCACTTCTTTCATATCGTCGTCAGCCAACGAAAAATTCCATACTACATGTACGTCCAGTCCTTTATTACGTAAGTCGTTTAAGGTATATAAAATAAATAATATTCTTTTAGAAGATACGATGTTGAAGTAATCCAAATCAAACTCAAAGGTATATTTTTGAGTTCTTTTGCCTTCTAAATTCTTTAGCCATTCAATTATAGGCGTATAAAACTCATCTACTTCAGTAAAAACCGATTTTCCTTTAATGGTAAAAATATTATTTTGAATGTCAAAAATAATTTCAGGAGTGGTTTCTGTAAGTTCTCTATAAAGAGATTTCATATATTTATATTTGTTTAGAGAATAAATTTAGAAAAATTAATTCAGCATAAATTAATTTTTATACCGATAGAAGAAAAAAATTAGATAAAACGGTTCAAAAAGTAGACCAATACTATTTACAGGCTTTTCATTTCTTTTAATCTTGAGGCTTGTCTACGCGACACTTCAATTTTTACTCCAGTTTTTAATTTAACCATTAAACCCCCATTAAACCAATTTTCGACAGAATCAATCCAATTGAGGTTAACTATATATTTTCGGTTAGCTCTAAAAAAAACGTTTTCGTCTAATTTATTGGCCAAATTATTTAATGATTTTAGGATAAGTGGTTTATTGTTTTCAAAATAGACTCGAACATAATTGCCTTCCGACTCGAACATGGGTACATCGGTTAATTTAACGAACCAGCATCGGTCTCCATCTTTAACAAAAACTTGATCACCTAAGCCCAATTTAAGTGATGAATGTTGAGTAACTTCGGTTGCATTGTATTTATTGATTGCTTCTTCCAATCGTTCTGACTGAATAGGTTTAAGTAAATAATCGAGTGCATTTACTTCAAATGCTTTGATGGCATATTCGTCATAAGCAGTAACAAAAATTATTTCTGGAATGTAGTTAAGCTCTTCAATTAGGGCAAATCCGTCCTTACCAGGCATGTTGATGTCTAAAAAAACCAAGTCCGGTTTAAGTCGTTCTATTTCGATTAATGCAGTTTGTGCACTGTCGCATTCTGCTAATACTTCAACACTAGAGAATTTGGATAAAAGGGTTTGTAACTCTTTTCTAGCAAGTCTTTCGTCGTCTACAATAATAACTTTCATACATTTTAATATTAGATTTGAAACTTAAAGTTGAGCTTTATTAGGAATAATAAGTTGAGTTTTTACTTCTCCATCTTCATTTTTTATAGAAAATAGGGCAGAATTGCCAAACAATAATTGCAATCGTTGTTTGGTGTTTAATATGCCAAACCCTGTTTCTGAAACACTATTCTCATTGTAAAACCCTGAATTGTAAATTGTAATTACTAGATTTTCTTTTTCTAAATGTGCTAAAATTTTCACTACACCACCCTCGGCCAATTTAGATGTTCCATGTTTTATTCCATTTTCTACCAAGGTTTGAATCATTAATGGAGGAACTTGAAAATTTTCGGTATCAGCATCTATTTTTTTAACAATGGTTAATTTTTCTTCGAACCTCGTTTTCTCAAGACTTAAATAATCGTTCACAATTTTTAACTCGTCGGATAAAGGAATTAATTTTTTCTTACTAATTAATAATGAATTTCTAAGTACATTGGCTAACTGAGTGATTGCATTTTTAGCAAGTTCAGGATTTTCGTCAACCAATGCTCTAATGCTATTCATGGAGTTGAAAATAAAATGCGGATTTAGTTGTGACTTTATTTTATTGAGTTCAATTTCATTTTTTGCTGCTTCCCATTTCAAATTTTTAATTTCTTCTTTTTTATAATTATTAATATAGTGAAAAAGAATGTACAATAACGACCATAAAAAGAAGAGCAACGACCAGTTTATAATTTTTGGAAATGCATCAGCTAAATCGAGCGAAAATTTATTTTGGGCAATTATTATTTCAAGAATTAAGGTTTGTAATACATAAAGAAGAACCCCTGCCAACAGCACACCAAAAATAAAACGAGGTAATAATCTAGGTATTGATAATTTCATCCAATTTAACCTAATTATTATTGCTCGATAAAGGTGTGATAATGAAATGCCTATTAAATAGATAGATAGAAGGCTAAAAATATGTTCAGTAGTAACCCGATTTCCGTTCAATCTATTAAAAATACCAACAATAACTACGTATATTAGCCAGCCGAATAGTTGAGCAATCCAATATAGTTGTTTTTTATTCAGCATATCTTTTTCTTAATATTATTCGGGTTTGCTTAACCAATATTTCTGAAGTTTAAGCTGCTCAGGAGTAGCATTTTCATTAAATTCGATAAAATATTTTTTGTCTTTTTCAACTTCTATTGCTTTAGCCTTAAGCGTTACATTTTTTGATTTTCCTTTTTCATTTCTTACCACCACAACCTCCATTTTATCGTCTGCTTTTAATGCTTTTTTTAATCTGTTTGTTTCTATTGTAAAATTGTATGGGGTAATGTTAACTCCATTTATCGATATAATTTCATCATTGTTTTTATACCCTAACGATTTACCAAATTTGTCCATATTTCCTGAATCTACAACATAAATTCTATCTGTTTCTGCATTGTAACTCATTGCGGCACCGCCGAGGGTTATTTCTTTGATTTTCACATTCGTTTTATAGGTAATTCCTACTTTATTAAAAAGCTCCTCTAGTGGCAATGGATCGATGCCTTCGACATGATTTTTAAAGAACGTTCTAATTTTTGGTGATGATAAACTTGCCATTTTATCGAATAATTCATCGTCCTTAAATGAAACATTTTTTCCGTACTCCTTAGAAAGTAATGCCATCATATCCTTTATACCCATCTTTCCGTTTGATGCTTCGCGTAACAGAATATCTAAACACAACCCAATTAATGCCCCTTTCTGATAAACGTTTGGATATTGATTTTCATATTTATCTAAACATCCTAAACTTAATTCAGTAAATGGTAATACATCATTATAATGATTAGCACCTTTAATTTTACCTTCTATATTTTCCAAAAACTCTTGTTGGGTTATTAATCCTTCATAAACTTGAACATGATTTGCAAAATACTCAGTAACCCCTTCGTACATCCATAAGTGTTTTGACATTTTTGGTTGAATATAATCGAAATCACCTATTTCTTCTGAATGGATGTTTAACGGAGTTACGATATGAAAAAATTCATGAGCCGCAATATCGACTAAAAAACTAGAAATTTTATCGGAGGTCATTTCTGGCAAGTAATAAAATGAGGAATATGAATGTTCTAATGCGCCACTTCCTCCAGACCCACTTTGACCAGGATACAAATAGATGATAAAAGCATATTTTTCGATGGGAAGTTTTCCTCCCAAATAATTTTTTTGAGCATTTAATATGGTTAAAATATTTTTAGCTAATTCTTTTGAGCTTACTGATTTATTTTTTGAATAAACCGAAATAAGAATATTTGCTCCACCCACTTTAATTACAGTAGTATCAGGAATGTTATACATAATTGGAGCATCTACCAAATCCATATAATTGGAGGTGTAAAAAATGTCTGTGTTTCCGTTAGTTTTAATAGTTGTTAAACCAGTTGCACCATAAAAATTATCTGGTCGAGTTACTGACAATTCGTACGGAATCGATTTTAGTCCATCGAAATAACCAAAAAACCCATGATTGTTTAGCACCACATTTTCATCTTTTTCAATGTTGGTTCCACCTGGCTCAAACACCAACTCTGACACTTTAGCATCCCAAGTGTCTTCGACCCAATACGAAATTTTTGCCAAATTTTTTGCATGTTCAATTTCCCATCTGTTGTCGTCTAATCGTGTTACGCTAAGCGCATATCCATTTTTATCATATGCCTCAAAATCCATTGCATATTGACCAAAATTGTAAATCTTGTATGTACCAGGAACCATTTTTGGAATATTGTAAATTATCGTTTCCGAATTAATGGTAGGGGTTTCAAGGACAACTTGAATCATATCATTATTGATTTTGTTTAAATCAATATGAAATTTGTAATTATCGCTTTGGGCAAATAGCGTAGAAGAAATTGATAACAACAATGTAGATAATAATGTTCTCATGAAATAAATTTAGATCTTACGCAAAGATAACAATGGAATCCATTATGATTTCCTAATTATACACCAATGGTAATAATGATATACTAAAGGGGAAAAAATGTTTTATAACAAAAAGAGGGTGTCTAAAAAGAAATAGACAGCCTCTTTTTTTTATCTCAAA
>JAVHRO010000119.1:0-9907 GCA_036171675.1 Vicingus sp.
CTTTTGTATTGATGCTACTTCGTGGTCTCGATACAAATTTCACTCATTTCAATCTTGAAATTCACTCGAATTGACAAATTTTCTTACAAATGCACAACGGGTTAAATATTGTTAAAAGGTACTTTTATTTTAAATCTCACAAATAGATTACTTTTACAAAATAAACACTCAACTGCATCAATATGAAATATAAAGTATATCATCAACAGCCCAACAATCATTACATTAATATAGAATTTACTATTGATAAAGTCACTGGTAACGAACTAATTATTCAATTGCCCGCATGGCGACCAGGTAGATATGAATTAGGGAATTTTGCTAAAAATATTCAAAAATGGGAAGCTTTTGACGATAAAGGAAATTCGTTAAAAAGTGAGAAAATAAAAAAAGATGCTTGGAAAGTTGAAACTAAAGGTGTGAAAAAATTAGTAGTCAACTATAACTATTACGCAAACGAATTAAACGCGGGTTCAACCTATTTAGATGAAAGTCAACTTTATGTAAACGGTGTTAATTGCTTTTTATATGTTCCTGAAAGAATTAATGAACCTTGTGAATTAGAACTGGTGATTCCTAAAAACTTTAATGTAGCTACTGGATTAACTCAAAAATCAAAAAATAAGTTTATTGCCAACAATTATCATGAGTTGGTTGACAGCCCTTTTATTGCAAGTGATAGTTTAAAACATCATAAATTTGTTGAACAAAAAATTAATTTTAATGTCTGGTTCAATGGTGAAAGCAAACCCGACTTTAAAAAAATTGAGACTGATTTTAAAAAATTCTGTAAAGCACAAATCAGTGCTTTTGGCGATTTTCCTGTAAAAGATTACCACTTTTTAATCCATGTACTTCCATATAAGGCCTATCATGGTGTTGAACATAGCAAATCCACTGTTATTACTATTGGTCCTTCATATCATGTATTTAACCCTGAAGAACTTTATAATGAACTACTTGGTGTAAGTTCTCACGAATTGTATCATACCTGGAATGTAAAACAAATTCGTCCAATTGAAATGTTTCCTTACGATTATACTAAAGAAAACTATTCGCCACTTGGCTACTTATGTGAAGGTGTTACTACTTACATGGGTGATAAAATGTTATTGGTAGCTGATGTTTTTAACTGGGAACAGTATGCCGAAACATTTAATGAACTTTTGTTAAAACATTATCATAATTCGGCAATACACAATTATTCAGTTGTTCAATCATCGTTAGATACCTGGTTAGATGGTTATGTAAAAGGAACCCCAGGTCGAAAAACGTCTATCTACACCGAAGGGGCTTTAGTAGCATTTATGACCGATATTTTTATTTTAAAAAGCACCAACAACAAAAAATCATTGAATGATGTGATGAAAACGCTCTATACCGATTTCGCTAAAAAGGGAAAAGGAGTTTCTGATGAAGATTACAAAAACACTGTTGAAAAAATTGCTGGAAAATCGTTCGATAAACTATACAACAACTTTATTCACGACAAAAAAGACTTTACTCCAGCTTTAAAAGAAAGTCTTTCTTACATAGGGGTTGAATTGAATATAATCCCATCAAAGCATTTTAACGAAGCTCATTTAGGATATAAAGTTCGATATGAAAATCATAAATGTTACGTAGACAACATTTTTCCCGAATCGGTCGCAGAAAGTCAAGGTTTATCAATTAATGATGAAATAATTTCGATTAACGGGTATAAAGTAACTAATGACTTAGAACAATGGAGCAATTATTTTAACAAAGATGAGCAGTTTTTAATTGTGAAGAAAGAATTGGGTTTAACAGAACCCATAACATTAAAATCGGTAAAAATGGTATGTTATAAAACATATAGTATTATATATCAGGATTTTAAAAATAAAAACTTAAAAGCATGGTCTAAATAATTAATAATTTTAGGTTATATTTTAATTTTATTAACAACATTAGTTTTCTCTTGAAACCGCTAATTTTATAAGTATACCATATTTCGATAATATAACAATAATTAACGATTGTTAATAACATATTATCGATGAAAACTTGATTAATTCAAAATTTGTTATAAATTAGTTGTATCTAACTAAAAATAAATATTAACTAAAAAACATTTTTTATGAATTTAACAATACAACATCAAGAGTCTTATTCAAGAGGTCAATTATTATTAAGAACATTTTTTGGAGTTATCTACATTGTAATACCACACTTTTTCCTATTGTACTTTATGATGATTTGGGGAGCTATACTTTCTTTAATCTCATGGTTTGCTGTTTTATTTACAGGAAAATATCCTCAGTCATTTTTTAATTATCAATTAAATCTAAAAAAATGGAATCTTAGAGTTTCTGCCAGGTTATTAAATATGGCTGATGGTTATCCTTCTTTTGGTCTGAGTGGAATTGACGCAAACACTAATATTGAATTACCTTATCCTGAAAGTTTAAGTAGAGGATTATTATTATTAAGAACCTTTTTTGGTCTTATTTATGTTATTATTCCTCATGGGTTTCTATTATTCTTTAGGGCAATTGCTACTTATTTTTTAATTTTTCTATCTTGGTGGGCAATTTTAATTACAGGAAAATATCCACAATCATGGTTTGATTTTAATGTTGGAACATTAAGATGGTCAATGAGAGTTGGATTTTATCTAAGTTTTATGACTGACCAATATCCTCCTTTTAATGGAAAAGCATAATTGTTGAATTAAAAAAATTCTTAAATAGGCTGTTTTATACAGCCTTTTTTTTATACATTTACTTTATGGAAAATCAACAAATAAACATACAACAAAGTTTACCTAACGCAACGGGAGTGTTGGTTATGGGTATATTATCAATCGTATTTTGTTTTTGTTATGGCCTTATTGGTATCGTTTTAGGTATTATTGCGGTAGTTTTAGCAAATAAGGCAAACAAATTATATTTAGCAAATCCAGACTCATACTCTGAGAGTTCATTTAAAAATATGAAAGCTGGAAAAGTTTGTGGAATTATAGGTTTGTGTCTTTCTAGTTTGTATTTGATTGTTATTATCATTTACATTAGCATTGTAGGAGCAGCTTTATCTGCTTTACCATGGGCAGAAATGATGAATCAATATTAAAAGAATGAAAAAATCATTCACCTTATTTCTTGGAATAATTATTTATTCATTCGCTTGGGCGCAAGAACCTATAGAATTTCTATCTGGTAACGACTACGTAGAAGGGAAAATAATCTAAAAATCAATTATTTAATTCTTCAATCCTAATGTAATCTACATTGAACATATTGAACTAATTAATAAAAAAGGAGTTCATCAAAAAATAAAACCCATTAAGGTATTTAGATAATTTGTTTGAATAACACCAAATAGCACACCAAAAAGGCTGAAAGTTAACTTTCAGCCTTTTTATTTAAAAGCAACATTATAGCCACCAATTATCTAAATCAGAATTCCTAATTTTGCCGTTCGTTATGGGAAGATTTTTTTTAGAAATACAATACAATGGAACCAACTATCACGGCTGGCAAATTCAGAAGAATGCCCATAGCGTTCAAGCTGAAATTAATACCGCATTATCAATCTTTCTGCAAGAAAAAATTGAAGTCTTGGGTTGTGGAAGAACCGATACTGGTGTTCACGCAAAACAATTTTTCGCTCATTTTGATACACAAATCTTATTTGAAAAACCACAACTTATCTATAAATTAAATTGCCTACTACCTAATGATATTTCATGTAAAAGAATAATTGACGTTACACCAAAATTGCATGCGCGATATTCGCCTGTGCACCGTACCTATCAATATTGGGTAACGCAACAAAAAAATCCATTTTATAGCGCAAGTGCCTTTTACGTTCCTACAAAACTAAATGTAGACTTTATGAATGATGCGGCTAAACGATTAATTCGACAAACCGATTTTTCTTGTTTTAGTAAAAGCAGAACCAATACAACAACTAACATTTGTGATGTACGTTTTGCAAAATGGGAATTAAAAGAGGACCTACTAGTTTTTACAATTATTGCAGACCGATTTTTACGCAACATGGTGAGAGCTATTGTAGGCACATTAATCGAAATTGGACAAGAAAAAATATCAATAAACGAAATAGACAAAATATTAATATCAAAAAAACGTTCAGAAGCAGGAACTAGTGTTCCAGCGCATGGATTGTATTTAACCGAAGTAAAATACGACACCTTTTAAACTAAAACAATTGGCAAAAAGCGTATCAGGAAATGCATTTGACTTACCATTATTCAAACGAATTATGGCTTATGTTAATCCGTATAAAAAAGTATTTTACATTACCGTTTTTTTGAGTGTTTCATTAGCTTTCATTGCCTTAGTGCGTCCAGTATTAATTCAACAAACTATTGATAAAAACATCAAAAATTTTGATGCACAAGGGTTACTTATCATGACCATGATATTAATTGGGTTTCTTTTGCTTGAAGCCGTATTTGAGTATCTTTTTAGTTATTTAGGAAACCTACTGGGTCAAAATGTAATTCGCGATTTACGTAATCAGGTTTTTAAACACGTGTTAAATTTTAGATCAAAACATTTTGATAACACCCCTATTGGTCAGCTAGTAACTCGAACGGTATCTGATATAGAAACTATTGCTGAAATGTTTTCTGGTGGAATTATTGTTATTATAGGTGATTTTCTTAAAATCATTTCAATTATAGTCTATATGCTCTACAAACAATGGGATTTAGCTTTAATAACATTAATTCCTATTCCAATTTTATTTTTGGCCACTTCTATATTTAAAAAAGTGATAAAAAAAGCATTTCAAGAAGTGCGTGAAGAAGTTTCTAAATTAAACACATTTGTACAAGAGCATATTACTGGTATGTCTATTGTTCAAATATTTAACAGAGAAGATGTTGAAATTAATAAATTTTCTGAAATAAATAAAAACCATAGAAATGCACATATTAAAACCGTTTGGGCGTATTCAGTATTTTTCCCTGTAGTTGAAGTCTTATCTGCAGGTTCAATTGCCTTAATGGTTTGGTATGGTTTTAAAGAAGTTGCACAACAACATTCAACACCTGGAACCATCTTCTCATTTATCTTATTTATTTATATGTTATATCGTCCAATACGTCAATTAGCCGACCGATTTAATACTTTACAAATGGGAATGGTTAGCTCTGAGCGTGTGTTTAAATTATTAGACACAACCGATTCTACCGAAAATAACGGATTATTAAGTACTCATAACTTGCAAGGAAATATAGAATTTAAAAATGTGTGGTTTGCATACGATAAAGAAAACTGGGTTTTAAAAGATATTTCGTTTACCATAAAAAAAGGCGAAACTTTAGCATTAGTTGGTGCTACAGGAGCTGGAAAATCATCTATTATTAACCTAATAGGCCGTTATTACGAAATTAATAAAGGCGATATTTTTATCGATGGAATCAATATTAAGGATATTGAGTTAAATCTACTCCGTAAGCATATTTCGGTGGTTTTGCAAGATGTATTTCTGTTTTCCGATACCATTTACAACAACATTGCTCTTTACGGTAAAGAAATATCATTGGAACAAGTTATTGAAGCATCCAAAAAAGTTGGTGCTCATGAATTTATAAATCAATTGCCAGGTACCTACCAATACAATGTTAAGGAGCGAGGGGCATTGCTTTCTGTTGGTCAACGACAACTAATTTCATTTATTAGAGCCTACGTTCATCAACCAGAAATATTAATTTTAGATGAAGCAACTTCTTCAATTGATAGTGAATCTGAAGCTCTCATCCAACATGCCACAGAAGTGCTAACAAAAGACCGCACTTCAATAATTGTAGCACACAGGCTTTCTACCATTAAAAATGCCACTCATATTTTGGTTATCGAAAAGGGTGAAATTGTAGAAAAAGGCAGTCATAACGAGTTAATAAATACCAATGGATATTATAAAAAATTATACGATTACCAGTTTAAAGACTAAAACTGTTCGATAATTTTTTGGTTAATTTGAATATAAAAATATCGCGATTAAAAATATTAAAGTTTACAAATCCCTAACTTTACCTTATATGCTAAAACAAATCTCAATTATAGCACTACTTTGTTTAATCATTGTTTCATTTTCGTGTAGGAAAGATGAGGTAATTACTGATATGTCAGCAAAACTATCCTTCTCGACTGATACGCTAATTGTTGATACCGTTTTTGTAACAATTGGTTCAACCACTAGAAGATTTGTAGTGTACAACAGAAATAATCAAGCTATTAATATTTCTAACATTTCATTAGACAAAGGAGTAAGTTCACAATTTCGAATTAACGTGGATGGTGTTTCTGGAAATACGCATTCCAATATTCAAATTGAGGCAAACGATAGTTTATTCATCTTTGTTGAAGTAACCATAGATCCTAATAACGCACTATCACCATTTGTTGTTGAAGACCATATTTCGTTTAGTACCAACGGAAATCTTCAAAAAGTAAAATTGGTTGCTTGGGGTCAAAATGCACATTATTTTACTCCAAAAGTTTTTCCCACTAACGGTATTCCTAATTATAGTTGTTTAGATGGAAATTGCGATGCGTCACAACCTCCAATTAATCAAACGTGGATTAATGATAAACCTTATGTTATTTATGGATATTTAGTTATTGATTCGCTTGATGTGTTAAACATTGCCCCTGGTGTTAGGGTTTATTTACATAATAAATCGGGGATTTGGGTCTATAAAGATGGTAATTTGAATATAAATGGAACTCAACCCGAACCCGTTACTTTTCAGGGTACACGGTTGGATTATAGTTTCAGAGACATTCCTGGGCAATGGGATCGAATTTGGGTGAACGAAGGTAGCACCAACAATGTATTTAATTATGCAGTAATAAAAAATGCCTATATCGGAATACAAGCAGAAACATTACCATTTGAACCGAACACTGCAATTAGTTCTAATAAACTTATTTTAAACAATTGTAACATTAGTAATTCATCAGCAGTAGGAATTTTAGCTACTAATTTTATTATAGAAAGTGTAAATACATTAATTACCAATTGTGGTCAATACAATTTATTAGTGACTGGTGGAGGTCGATACCTTTTTAACCATGCAACAATAGCAAATTATTGGCCAGATGGTGTAAGGCAAACACCTGCCGTTTATGCCCAGAATTACTACCAAGATATAAATGGAGCTACTCAATTGAGAGATATCGATTCATTAAATTTTATTAATTCTATTATTTACGGAAATATTGACAACGAATTTAATGTACAAGTGGCTTCACCAGGAGTAATTAATTACTCCGTTAAATACAGTGTTATAAAAACTTCATTTAATGGTGGTTCATATTTTAGTAATAATATTTTGAACCCTAGTATTTCTTCAATATTTGCTAATTATACTACGCACAATTATCATTTAACCAGTGGTTCTCCAGCAATTAATGCTGGTACACCAAGTAGCGTAATGTTAGATTATGATGGCGTAACGAGAAACAACCCTCCCGATATAGGTGCCTTTGAATATTAATTATTTTTTTGCCTTAAACACTTTACTTTTGAATTAGAAAGGGTCTTTTTTTATTGAATTTCTAATCATTGTTCTTTTATCAAAATTTCTTTTGTAATTCTATTAGGCACACCGTTATTTAAAAAAGTGACCTTGGCTTTTTTTAAACCGTTCTGATTTAATCTGCGAATCAAAATAGATGCTGGTTCAAATGGCTGTATTTTTTCTTTAGTAAACTCCGCTTCAAAACCATCAACATTAAAATCTACAGCAAATAGTTGCAAATAAGCTTCTCCGTTGTTAATAATCTCGAATTTTTTTTCCAATTCATTTGATTCAAATGTCAGGATGGTATCTTTAAAAATTAATAACGGTAATTTTTCCATTTCAGAGCCATCAAGTGTTGTTTTACTGTTGTCAGATACAGACATCGCAATAATTTCAATTTTACGTTCAAAAGCTGCACCAGGACTATATACAGAATTTCTTTTATCGTTTAAATTATCGCTAATTTCTTTCGATTGATATTCTCCAAAAGGCACTTTTACAAACGTTAGTTTACCTCCGTTAGCAGCAGTTCCATTGATGTATGGTAAAATTTTACCATTTTCATATTCACTTAAATAATTGATTAAACTTGAAATGCGACGTAAGGTTAAATTTACATTGTAATCCGATTTTGAAAGCGGACTAGCAAACCCTTTTATCGTTAAAGCAACTTGTTTTCCAGCATCTAATTCTTTTATCAATAATGGAGTAAACATTTCTAAATCTTTTGCTCCCTTTTGAATATAACTGCTAAATAAGTCTTCGATATCTACCAACGCATCTTCTTTTGAATCAGCATCTAATCCATTCGAATATTCTTTTTTATACTCGTTATACAGTTTGTCGTAATCTTTGTAGGTAGAAACATAGTTTAATGTTGTTAATGTATCTCTAGAACGTGGATTTGGACAATCATTATGGAAATATAATTTTACGGGTAAATACCTGTTTAACTCCTCCAATGTTGTAAAAATAGTTTTTATGGTATCTGGGATTTCATAATAATACACATCGTTACAACACGTCTCACCTTTTTTTGTATATGAACCTTTTCTGTTTGAGGTGAGCAGTGCAGTATGGTTTTTTATTGAATAATAAAAATCGTTAGTGCTTGTGTTTATTGGGTATCCTAAATTTTTTAATAGAGCAAATTTAGTTAAGTCTGTCTTAGTACTAAATATATCAAATCCGCCTAATCCTTCGTGCCAATTAGAACTAAAATACAATAGTGAATCTTTAACACTATAAAATGGGGTAATTTCATCTTCAATAGTGTTAACTATTTTTCCAGCGTTAACGGGTTTATTAAATTTACCATTATCGGCTATACTATACCAAATATCCATTAATCCCTCGCCTCCTTCTCTATTGGATGAAAAAAACAGCACTTCTTTATTATTGATTTTGGTAATAAAAGGTTGAGTGGTGGTATAATTCGCAGTGTTTACTGCTTCTACTTCGTATGGTTTACCCCACAAGTTGTTATTGAATGGAATGGCATAAATGGCGCATTTCATATTTTTATCGCATTTATTATAATAAAAAGTAGTTCCTTCACTATTAATACATCCATTCGCTATATGATAACCTTTTTCATTGATAATCTCATCCAATTTATTGTCGGTTAACCAAATATCACCGTGTTTACTTGCTTTAAACAATTTTACCAAATAATAAGAGGTATCGGTAATCTCATTATCACTTTTCATTTTTTCGTCACGTAACGAAGAATAAATAATTAATGAATCGTTCAGTAATGTGGCTCCAAGTTCACTATTAAAGGTATTTATAGAATTCCCAATATTTTTAACTTCAATGGTAATTGAGTCTTTTCTAAGTTTGATAGCTTCATCGCATGATTTAATTTCTTGATTCACTTTTTGATAATAAAATCCCTTTTTATCTTTTTGAAAAAATCGTTTTGAACGTTTAAAAAACTTTTTAGCCTCATTGTATTTTTCATTATATTTTAACATTGTTGGATACCAAAAGGTAGCCATTGGGAAGGTTCTTCCCATGTCAATCTTATTAATCTTATTGTAATAACCTTCTGCCTTGGCATAATCATTATAAAGCCTAAGGCATTCAGCATATTTATAAATCACATCATAATTTGTGGAATCAATGTTCATAACATCTTTGTACCATTTGCTAGCACCATAGAAATCGCCTTCTGCATACAACTGATCGCCAATTTTTATCAATTGCTTTTGAGATTGAGCAATGCAGCTAATTGCAAACAAAAAAGTGAATATTAAAAGCGTGTAAAGTGATTTCACCAACGTTAGAAATTGAGTAATTATTGGTTAAAAGTACTAAAAATTCGGAAGTCAACTACTTGGATAGTTGAAGGTTAATTTGATTTAATTTTTAAAAACAAAAAAG
>JAVHRO010000120.1:0-34389 GCA_036171675.1 Vicingus sp.
CTCTCAAATCGTCTGTAACAATTTCTGCCGTACCAGTCATTTCGGGAGTAAAAGTAAGTAGTTTGTTGTACGAACTGGTCATACCATTACTCAACGTTATTTCTACCTGATAAGTATTTTCATTAGGAATTTCAGTCAGTTTAGAAACGACTCCTTCTAAGTGTCCAAATTCGTATGGAGGATAATTATTGAGTTTTATTCGGGCTTTTTGACCTGTTTTTATTTTACCAAAACCAGTAGCAGGAATGGTGGCTAATGCAATGAATTTTTCATCCGTCAACTGACGGATTGCGAAAAGTGATTTGCCTGATTCAATAAATTGATTTTGATGAATTTTCTCTAACCAAACCAACTTACCCGAAACTGGAGCGATAAACGAATAGTTTTGCTGCCAATTTTCAATTCCGTTTTCTAGTTCCAATAAGTTTGCTTGAATATTATTTTTCATTGTACGATCACTTTCTTGGTATTTAAATTCAGCATCGTTTAATTCTTGTTGTAAATTGATTAAAGTAATTTGTTGTTCAGTCGCTGTTTTCTTTAAATTTTCTAAGTCCATTTGTTTTTGGTGAAAAGCAGATTCTTCTTTGTAAAAATCCATTTTTGCAATCACTCCTTTTGCGTACAATTGTTGTTCTGCTTTATATTTATCTTCGGCATTACCCAATTCTTTTTTAAATAGTTGAGTTTGTTCTGATGAAATAGAGATGAGTTTTTTGTATTGAACAATTTTACTTCTCAAATTATTGATTTTCTGAATAGAAAAATTGTTTTGTTTCAGTTCTTGTAAATCTTTCCCATTTTTCTGCAATTCGTTAAAAGTTGTTTGCATTGCTCCAAAAACATAATTTTCGTTTACTAACGGTAATTCATTTTTGCTTGTTGTCAAATAAGTTCTAATTTCTAGTACATAATTTTTTAAAAACTCAATTCCATCTTGCGTTACTGGGTTTTCCATTTCTGCAATGACTTGATTTTTTTCAACCGTTGATCCGTCAGCAAGTAAAATAGTAGTCAGTTTCCCCGAACTTTTAACCACTAATTTTACAGGCGGTTCTAAAGTGGTCAGAGTTGCATTTCCAAAAATAATATCGGGGTATTTAATCAACCACGACAACCCAAGAAGCATAATGATTAATCCAAAAATCAGGGTAATACCCCAACGAATCATCCAATTGGGAACAGCAGAAATAATTTCCTGGACTTCGTCTGAACGGATATTCCACACCCCTGCCCTCCCCGAAGGGGAGGGAGTTTCAACGCTCGATGCCGTTGATGAAGATGATGTTTCTTTTGTTATTTCGGTAGTTTCGGGCATTTATATTTTCGTTATTTTTTCGTGCGTAGCCTTCCCCTCTTGAGAGGGGTTAGGGGTGTGTTTCTATATATTATTCTGTATCAATGTTTTTCTCATATTCTAAAATATATTGTTCAATTGTTCTCAATACGTTAGGCATATCATTCATTACTTCTACATCATCAAAACGAAGTATGGTTAATCCATGCGTTCTTAAACCAGCTTCTTTTAACTCATCTTTTATTACAGTTTCTTCAAATTGATGTGAGTATCCATCTAACTCGATAACCAATTCCAATTCATAGCAATAAAAATCGACAATATAGTTTAGTAAAGGCTTTTGCCGATGAAAATCATAACCATAAACTTGCTTTCCTTTTAGTTCTAACCAAAGTTTTATTTCCGATTTTGTGGAATCATTTCTTAGTTTTCTTGCTAATTCTTTTAGCTTTGGGTTGTATGGAATTAGTTGCCGTTTCATTTCTAGCTTTTAGTTTTACACACCCCTAGCCCCTCTCAAGAGGGGAAGTGGTTAATTCATAAAGGTACCGCTTCTATTTTTTCTAATTCCAACTGATTTTTAACCAAATTATAATAACTTCCTTTTAGGTTAATTAATTCGTTGTGTGTTCCTTTTTCAATAATTCTGCCTTTGTCTAACACTACAATTTGGTCGGCATTTTTAACAGTGCTTAAACGATGTGCAATAACAACGGCTGTTTTATCTTTGAAAAACTGATTCAGGTTTTCCATAATCACTTTTTCGTTGTTGGCATCTAATGCACTGGTAGCTTCATCAAAAAAAATGATTTCAGGGTTTTTATACACTGCACGAGCAATTAATAAACGTTGTTTTTGACCAGTACTCATACCAACTCCTGACATGCCAATTTTAGTGTTGTACCCCAATGGTAAATTTTCGATAAATTCTTTGATGTTGGCTATTTCTACTGCTTTCAATAATTTTTGCTTATCAACAATTTCTTCGCCAACTGCAATGTTGTTGGCAATGCTATCATTAAAAATAAAGCCCTCTTGCATTACTGTTCCGCATTTGCTTCTCCAAGCATATTGACTAATGTTCGCTAAATTAATGTTACCTACTTTTATTTCTCCTTCGTTAGGCTCGTAAAATTTCAACAACATTTTCATTAAGGTGGTTTTTCCGCTTCCGCTTGCTCCCACAATGGCAGTAACTTTGTTGGACGGAATGGTTAAATCCAAGTCTTTAAGTACTTCTTCGGAACTTCCTGTATAACGAAAATGAACATTTTTTAACGATAAGTTTAAATTACACACCCCGCCTTCGGCACCCCTCTCAAGAGGGGAAGTTGGAACATCAACTATTTTTTCATCTCCTGTTTTTTCTTCATCTTCTTTGCCGTGTATTTCGGTTAACCGTTCTAGTGCTATTTTAGCATCTTGGTAAGCATATACAAAACCAATCAATTGTTGGATGGGGGCATTTAATTGTCCGATGATGTAACTTATAGCCATCATCATACCCAAAGTTATTTGTCCATCAATAACCAATTTGGCAGAAAAAACGGTAATAAAAATATTTTTAATTTCATTAATAGCATTAGAACCTATACTTTGGGTTTGCTCCAACACTAAACTTTTTATTCTGATTTTAAACAAACGTGCTTGTAAAAATTCCCAACTCCACCGTTTTTGTTGCTCGGCATTGTGGAGTTTAATTTCCTGCATTCCGTTAATGAGTTCAATTACTTTGGTTTGTTCTGCACTTAGTTGCGAAAACCGTTTGTAATCCAAGTCTTTTCTTCGTTTCAGAAACAGGATTATCCAAGCAAAATACAATACACTTCCTACAAAAAATATGGTAAAAATGCTTAAATCGTACCATGCTAAAACCACCCCAAAAATTAGGAGGTTTACAAACGAAAACAAGGTATTGAGTGATGTAGTGGTCAATAATTCTTCTATGCGTTTATGGTCGTTAATCCGCTGCATAATATCGCCAGTCATTTTACTGTCGAAAAAAGAAATAGGCAGGTTCATGAGTTTTATAAAAAAATCGGAAACCAACGAAATATTAATTCGGGTACTTAAATGCAATAAAATCCAACCTCGTATCAATTCTATGCTCATTCTACCAAAAAACAAAAACAATTGGGCTATTAAAATGAGGTAAATAAAGTTGATGTCTCTGTTTTGAATACCAATATCGACAATACTTTGAGTTAAAAACGGGAAAATAAGTTGCAACAAACTCCCTGCCAACAAACCAACTGCAAGTTGAACAATAAATTTTTTATACTGAAATAAATATTGGTATAAGAACCTCACCCCACCCCTCTCCGAAGGAGAGGGAGTGTCATCACTCTCTACTTGTTTTAATTTTGGCGTAGGTTCAAGTAATAAAACAATGCCTTCTTCGGTATGTTCATCGGCATTGTTGCCAATCCAATTTTTAATAAATTCTTGTTGGGTGTAGGTTAGTAAGCCATGAGCAGGGTCGGAAACGTAAATCCTCTCCCCAGCCCTCTCCGAAGGAGAGGGGGTTCCTCCGCTCAATGCCTTTTCGGTAACTTCGTCATTCGTGTGAAGCGAAGCGGAAACAGGAATCTCATTTTCATATTGAAAAGATTCCTGCTTTCGCAGGAATGACGGTAGAAATGAGCTTTTCTTTTTAATAGCATAAACCACCACAAAGTGTCTTTGCTGCCAGTAAACTATGCAGGGTAAAGGAGCTTCTTCTACTAATTTTTTAAAAGTAATTTTTACGCCTAAAGTTCTAAAACCAATTTTTTCGGCTGCTCCGGCAAGTGTTTTTAAGCTACTTCCTTCTCGGGTAGTTTCTGATAATTGGCGTAGTTTGGGTAAGGATATACTCCGCTCGTAGTGTTTGGCAATAATTCGCAAACACGTTGGACCGCAATCCATGGCATCGGGTTGGTGGTAAAAGGGGAAGGTTTTCAAATGTAAAAAATTATTACTTTGAGATAAATGATTGTTTAAAAATCATATCAATCTCTTTTTCAAATAGTTCTTGGTCAAAATTTTGCCAAAATGTTAGTTGTAAGACATTTTTAGCAGAAATCAGTATGTAAAATATTTTACCCTTTTTCATCTTATACTCAACATCTATGCTATAGGTATCGTAACCAATATTTCCCTGCAATTTTAAATTGTTATATTTTTTTATTTTGGATAGAAAAAGTTCAAAATCATTGATGTTTTGATATAAGTATGCTTCAACATGAATAAAAGGAGGTATAGTTGTCTTACCCTGAAACAAAGAAATTGCTTTCTTTATTT
Source organism: Vicingus sp. (assembly GCA_036171675.1). GTDB lineage: Bacteria > Bacteroidota > Bacteroidia > Flavobacteriales_E > Vicingaceae > Vicingus. The sequence goes on from JAVHRO010000120.1 coordinate 4,580, forward strand.
TATATTTTTTATTAAACTTGTCAAAGTTTGAATTCCTGCTTTCGACATTAAAAATATAATCGCCAAAAAAACATAAATTCAGGTTAATTGTCGTATCGTTAAAATATTTATAACCACTTTCTTCTTTATAAATTAAATTGGTTTGAGCAACTAACTTTCCATAACAAGAAAGTATAAATAAACCTATCAATATTTTTTGACTCTTAGCCATATTCAGTTTTTTATTTTTCTAATCCTTCTTTTATCATTTCTATTGCAGGTACATATCCTTCCTCTCCCTCCCATTTAGCAAGGTAAGGATTGTATTTACATTTAGCAGGGTGTGAATAAATATCGCTTGGGTTATCAATAAAAACTCTACAATCAGTACAAATATGTCTAAATTCACAATCTTGGCAAATTTTTATGTCGTCTTTTTTAATGTTCCACAAATCTTTAAATCCTTGTTTGTTTAATGCTTCCTCAAGCGTGGTGTCTTTTATGTTTCCATAACTTTTTTGCATACTCGGGCAGTTTTTTATCTCGCCATTTGCATCAATTGAAATTTTACGGTTCAGGCAGGTGTTGTGGTGTTGAGATTCGGTAACAGTTTCTATGTTTATACTAAAAAAAGAATTACTTATTAAACCACATGAAGCCTTATCTTGTATGTCTTTTTTTGAAAAAATTATCCTAGAGATTCCATCATCAGATATCATTGTTTTATTTTCAATATGATTATAATACAGTAGGCTATTTAATCTTAATAACCTTCTATTTTTTATGTATAGATCTTTGATAGAAATGATTTCACCGAAATAAGGAGTTATAATATCTATAGTTGTAGTTCTTGAATCTTCAAATAAATTTATTATTTGTCTAAATTTTTCCCACTTCATTTTTTTGTAAGAACGTATTTGAAGATGTGGTATTCCCATTAATTTTATTTGATTAATTACTTTTTTGACATTATACAAACTATTTCTATCAATATCAATAATCATATTAGTAATTCTATTTGGGTCATCATATTTCATATTAATTTTAGGAAAACAATCTTTTTCATTTTTTGTACACCAAAAACCATATTCGTTTTGAATAAGCCAATTAAAATACTCATCAAATATTTTTTTCTCCCCTTCTTCATAACCCTTTTTTAAATAATTTATAGAAAAATCATTACATTGATCAAGCAATAAAAATAAAGAATTAGGTATTGTTCTAATTATTTGTCTCTGACAATCGATTAGAACAGATCTTCTAATTCCTTTTACTAGGATACAACAAGCAAATAATTTAAAAAAATCATCTTTCATCCTCAATAAAAATTTTAGAAATAGGTTTTGTAAATGATTTCACTTCATAAGCTAATGTTTGTAGCTCAGCAACTGAAATCAACTTTATTTTTGGTAATTTTTCATCTGTAGCTTCTTGAGTAATTATGTTTTGAAGCGGAATAGAATATTGATTTTCACTATCTTTTAAATACTTCTGAATGTCTTTGTGTTTCATTTTTTTATGTTGAGTTAACTCATCTTGATAACAATCACATGATTTATACATTAGCACTTAAAAGCTCTTTCGCTAAGTGTTTTTCACAAAAATAGTTACAAGGTTTTGAAACCATTCCAAACTGACCAACTGCATTAATTTCTAAAAAATAATGATTGTTGTCTGGAGTAACTATCATATCTATTGACCCACTATTAAGCCCGACATCTTCCATTAACGAAATGATTTTTATTTTTAATTCTTCATTTAAATTATATGGTACTATTCTATTTGGTTTTGAATAATTATAATTTCTAAAATCAATTATTGTGTTGTCATCAGACTGGGAGAATATTGCTGCTGCATAAAAATTTCTTTTAAAATAAAAAATTCGTAATTCATATTTTTTTAGAATTAGTTCCTGAAACAAACTTGGTGAAAAATATTCTGGCAATTCTTCTTTCTCTACCTCTATTGTTCTCATAGTATAAACAACACCATCAATATCTTTATGTAAAATATTTGAAATTGTTTTACAAATAATTTTCTCCTTTCTAAAGAAACTTACTACATCATTTTTATTACAAGCAATAACTGTTTTAGGCACTTTCAATCCAGCATTAATAGCCTTAATCAATATCTCATTTTTATTCAAGTCACTCATAAAATAATCGTTAATGCTATTTTTTGTGCATTGAAGCATTAAAAATTCATTGATACTTTTCCACTCTTGTTTTTCATGATGAATAAAATACTCTCCGACCTCTTCCTTCGGAATATTATAATTAAACATTCCTCTTCTATACCATATAGAGGTTATATCATTAAAATTTATTAGTTGATTTGTTTTTGTTGTCAACTGGATATCAACATCTTTTTCGCTAATAGAACAAAAAACATTTTTAATTGTATTAGTTTCTGTTATTATAACAAATTTTTCCTCATAAAATAGTAGCCATTTTGCAACATTATAGGTCGATGCTTCAAAATTATTAGAAAATATTAAAATCATTCTGCTAGTATAATTTTTTGAAGAGATTCTTTAAAATCTTTTTCATTTGACCAAGAATAAATATTTATATCATAAGGCATCATAAACTCTTCATTTTTTATAAAAAAATTGATTTTTTTTCTGTTTTCACTTAAGCTGCACAATCCTATTTTTTTTCTGTTCTTATCAAAAGACGCTTCTTTTTCGTTGTTTGGAATGTTAAACCCATACTTAGAATCCAAGTTAGAGGATGAGCCTTCTAATTTGTTTAATATAAGTTTAGCAAATTCATTTCCATAAGTAGAATCATCCCCCATTGAACACGCTAATAAAGACACGCCTTTTCTTACATCTAAAAATCCGTTATAAATTGCATCATAAAGTATGGTTGTATAGTTAAAATTTTCACCATATAGTGAACCTGCACAATTGTGCATCACAATGATTTGAATAGGAGGGGTAAAATCTAAACCAGTTATGTTTTCAGATGGAAAACCATATTTTTGTATTAACTTATTAATAGCGATGTTGTTTAATATATCAATTTTGGTAATAGTGTCACTATAAACCCGATAACTACCCTCTTTTATTCTAAAAAATTGATCTCTTTCTAGTATTGAATCGTATTGTCTTTTAAGTTCTTGATTTATTATTAATGCCATTTTTTGGTGTAAAAGTTGTACGCCGTATTTATGCATAAAGAAATCTTTAAATATCTTTTTGTTGTTTAATGTTTCAAGAGAAAATCCTCTTTCAATTAAATATTCTAGATGTGTTTTGCATTTTTTCTCATTTTTATTTTTCAATTCACAAATTGCTGCATTGTACCTGTCAATTCCAAACGACTGTTTATTTATGTTAAATGCTTTATCATAACATTTTGTTGCTAATTTGTAATTAGTATCCGAAATAGAAAGTTCTGCCAAATTGATGTAATGGTAGTATTCTTGCATTTTTTGTGATAATTGTCCAAAAGAATTATCTGTAAAAAACAAACAGAGAACAATTAAGATAGTTTTAAAATATTTCATTTTTAATACTGAATAAAATTAACAATCGTACAAATTATAACTTGTACGATTGTTTTATAATTTACAGATACAATTTAATACGCACAATTTTCATTTAACTCAAAAGCACCATGATAGGTTGTAACTGTTCCATCAATGGAATCACTTGTAAAACCTCTACATCCTGTTGATGTAGAATCAGTACAATAAGACCCTCCCACTGTAGCTTGTCCACCACAAACTTGTTGTTGCATTTCTATTGTTAAACCAAACTCTTTTAAACTTTCTAACTTTTTCATTTTTATAAATTTAATTTTTTTAAGCTACTTTTTTAACGAGTAGTTGCCATTTGTAAGCTCGGTTAATCGTTGCAACTTTTTAACGAAGCTAAAGTAGAAATTAAAACGGTAGTTTATTTGCACTATTACGGTTTTTTATTTACTTTTACGGAAAATTAGTTTACTTTATGGATACAATTAAAATAGATGAACTTACAGCAAGTATTGTTTCAAAGATAAAAGAAAAAAGGAAATTACAGGGGCTTTCGCACGAAAATATGGCTAATGAATTAAAAATTAGCCCCTCTGCTTACAACAAAATAGAACGCCAAGAAACCAAATTAACAGTTGAACGGTTGTTGCAAATACAACAAATACTAGATGTTTCATTAACCGAATTTTTTGACTTAAAAACAGAAAACATCTATCATCAAGATATTAAAGATAATGGTATTGGGCATCAAGAGGTGCAAAACCTATACCATGATAATAGAGAAATGGCAGAAAAATTTATACAAAGTTTACAAGAAGAAATTTTGTTTCTGAGAAACCAAATAGAAAAAAAGTAGTTTAAATTACCAAGATATTTATTGCTGTGGCTCAACAATCACAGGAACATCAATAGATTGCTCAATGGGGACATCAAGGGGTAAATCAATTATTGCCGCGGTATCCACAACAGTAGTATCTTTTGGTATAAAGGTGTGACAGCTATACGATTTAGTAATCTTTTCCTTAGATTTAGTTGGGAACTTACCTTGATATTGAACTAAGCTTTTGTCTTTCAATACTTTTTCCATAAATAATGCAAATATTGGTAACGCAGTTCTACTTCCTTCTCCCAATTGCCCTGTGCGGAAATGTATTGAACGATGTTCTCCACCCACCCAAGCACCGCCAATTAAGTTTTTAGTAACACCAACAAACCAAGCATCAGAATGATTAGAAGAAGTTCCTGTTTTTCCTCCAAAATCGGTTCCATATTTAAACAAATCCCATTCCCATAAGGCTTGAGTAGTTCCACCAGGTTCTGTCATTCCACCTTTAAGCATTTCTGTCATCAACCAAGATACTTCATAAGAAATTACTCGCTTTTGAACTGTTTTTGGTTCGTAAATTACTTTGCCATTCTTATCTTCAATTCGTGTAACAATTACTGGTTCCTGATAAACTCCTTCATTGATAATTGTTCCATACGAATTTACCAACTCAAGCAATGAAACATCTGACGAGCCTAAACAAGTAGATGGTTTGTCGTCTAACGGAGTTTTTACACCCAACAAATGAGCAACTTTTATTATTTCTGGAATACCGACTTCTTGTGAAACTTGAACGGCCACTGAATTGATAGATCGAGCAAAAGCATGTTTCAGCGTCATACCATACGTTAAAAAAGTTCGATTGGTATTATTTGGCGACCAACTTTTAGGTTTGCCTTTTTCCACATATTTCCACGTTACAGGTCTATCGGTCATATAATCGCATGGAGTTTTTCCATTCATAATTGCAGCCGTATAATCGAAAAGCTTGAAGGTTGAACCAGGTTGGCGTTTCGATTGAGCCACTTTGTCGTACTGCCAATACTTAAAATTAATATCTCCAACCCATGCTTTTACATTTCCTGTATTGGGCTCCATCGCCACAAATCCACAATGCATAAATTTATTCATATAACGTATAGAGTCCATAGTACTCAGTGTTGTATCCTTCTCACCATGTTTGTAATCAAAAACTTTTGTTAGATGAGGTTGGTTTAAATATTTAAAAATAGAATCTGCATTTCCATTGTAAATTTTATCAAGAGCTTTGTAGGTTGATGATTTTTTAGCAATATCTTCAACAAAATTTTTAATTTCCTGATGATTTTCATCCTGCCAAGGATTTTGTCCCTGCCAATGCTCAAAAAATCTCCGTTGTACAGCACGCATTTGTTTTTGAACAGCTTCATCAGCATATTTTTGCATTCTAGAATCGATGGTTACAAATATTTTTAGTCCATCAGCATAGATATCGTAACCAGTTGTTTTTTCCCAATCTTTCAAATATTTGGCAAGATATGCTCTAAAATGGAGTGCTTCGCCATCTATAGATTGCTCAATACTAAAATTTAATTTGATAGGAATTTCTTTCAAAGAATCACATATTTGTTGAGTAATAATTTCTTGCTGAACCAAGTTTTGCAATACGACATCCCTACGTTCTTTTGATTTGTTAGGATTAATTTTTGGATTATAAGTACTTGTTGCCTTTAATAAACCTACCAACACGGCAGATTGTTCGTAATTTAATTCTGCAGGAGTAACCTTAAAATACGTTTTTGCTGCAGTTCGAATTCCAAAAGAATTACTTCCAAAATCGACGGTATTTAAGTACATGGTAAGGATTTCATTTTTATTGTAAAACATTTCAATTTTTACAGCGCTAATCCATTCTTTTAACTTCATTATCAATAACTTAAATCCAGGAACATGACCAAAAAGACCTCTTGAATATTGATTTCGAGTTTTGTACATATTTTTTACCAGCTGTTGGGTAATTGTGCTTGCTCCGCGGGCATTTCCCTGAGTCATGTCTTTGACAGCCGAAAAAATACCTTGAACATCAATTCCAAAATGTTGGTAAAAACGCTCATCTTCTGTTGAAATTAAGCATTGAATAATTTTGGGAGATATTTCTTCAAATTTTACAGGCATCCTGTTTTCAGTAAAATATTTTCCTAAAACTTTTCCATCGGCACTAATAATTTCTGAGGCATTATTTTGTTCAGGATGACTAATTGCATAGATACCTGGTGATTTTCCGAACAGCCATAAAAAATTTATATCAATTAGAAATAAAGCAATCAAAAACAATACAAAACTAGTAACCATAGTATTTACTATTTTGCGATACCAAACCAGTTTATGAAACCTTTGGATTCTAGCTTTACGCCATGTCATAAATTTATTCCACCACAATTTGATGAAATTAATAACGATTGGAATTTGTTTTAAAATAAATTCCTTGATGTTATCTATTTGATATTTAATTTGACTCATTTACGTGTACTTAAATGCCATAAAAATGGCAAAGAAAATTTCTTATAATTATGAAGGCGTTGATAAATGAAATTAAGGCAAACATGTGCTAAAATTAATTTACCTTTTTTACCAATTTTATTACCTCGTCGGCAATAATTTCTGCTGCATTTGGTTTAGCCAATCTTTTTATGTTCGTTTTTAATTCTTCTTGCAATGTTTGGTTTTTTACCAAATCAAGCAAAGCAGGAACCAATTTAGTTTTAGCATCAATATCGTTGACTAAAATAGCTGCTTTTTGATTTACCAAAGCCATAGCATTTTTAGTCTGATGATCTTCTGAAACATTCGGAGAAGGTACTAAAATGGAAGGTTTAGCCGTTAAACACAACTCCGACACCGATAATGCTCCAGCTCTAGAAATTACCACATCAGCTACAGCATAAGCCAAATCCATGGTGGAAATAAATGGCCTGGTTACTATTCCATTTTTGTTATATTTTTTGACCGATTCTGCTGCTTTATCAGCGTATCCTTTTCCTGTTTGCCACAACAGTTGAATATTGTTTTCAGCAAAATCTCCTAACCCAGATTCTATACTTTCATTAATAATTCTAGCCCCCAAACTGCCCCCAATTACTAACACAACCTTTTTATCTGACAATAACCCAAATTGAGTCAATCCTTTTTCTCTTTTACCCGATAAATCAACGATATCCTGACGAACAGGATTGCCTGTAAAAATTATCTTTTCTTTGGGGAAAAATTGTCCCATTCCATCATACGCAACGCATATTTTCTGAACCTTTTTTGCTAACAATTTGTTGGTTATACCTGGAAAAGAATTTTGTTCCTGTAACAAAGCTGGAACACCCATTTTGGTGGCAATTTTTAATAACGGACCACTAGCATAACCACCCACTCCCACCACTACATTCGGTTTAAATTCTTTTATAATTTTTCGAGCTATTAGCAAACTAAATAATAATTTAAATGGTACTTTTAAATTTTGTAATGTCAATTTTCGTTGAATTCCTACAATCGGTAATCCTATAATTTTATATCCTGCAGCAGGCACTTTTTCCATTTCCATTTTTCCTTCAGCACCAACAAAAAGAATTTCAGCATTTGGATATTTTATTTTAATTGCATTTGCAATTGCTATTGCTGGAAAGATATGTCCACCAGTACCTCCGCCACTTATTATTACTTTAATTTTTGTCATTAGTCATCAGTTCTCAATTCTCAGTCTTGAATCTTCTCATTTTCACATTTTCACATTAAGCAATTTTCACATTCTCTTTATTTTCTCTACTTACACTCAATATTATTCCAATAGCCAAACAGGTAAACCAAATGGAAGTTCCTCCCATGCTTACCAATGGTAATGGTTGACCAGTAACAGGAAACAAATTAACTGCTACAGCCATATTTATGAGTGCCTGAAAAACTAAACTAAACGACAACCCAATGGCTAATAATGCACCAAAAGTATTTTCTGTTCGGGAAGCAATACGTATTCCTCTAAAAAATAAAATTAGGTATAACATGATTACAAAAATGCCCCCCAAAGGACCATATTCCTCTAAAATTATAGCATAAATAAAATCAGAATAAGGATGAGGAAGAAAATTACGTTGCGTGCTTCCACCAGGTCCTTTTCCAAAAGGAACTCCAGTAGCAATAGCAATTTTAGCTTGGTCAGCTTGATAATTAGCATCTTTATCACCTCCCCCTGAGAAGGTTTCTATTCTACTGGCCCAAGTACCCATTCTAGGCATTAACTCAGGATTAGATTTACCTATTAACAACAAAATAACCAACGCACCAACACCTATACCTACTAATGAAAATATGTATTTTAAGTTAATCCTGCCAATGAACATAATTATTAAGGATGTCATAAAAAGCATAGCCGAAGTAGAAAAGTTGGCTGGGAGTATTAATCCACAAACAATTAATACAGGTATCATGATTGGAACAAAAGCTTCTTTGAAATCTTTGATTTGATTTTGCCTTTTGGATAATAATCTAGCTAAATACATAATTAACGCCAATTTAGCTAAATCGGATGTTTGAAATGTTTGATTTATAACTGGTATAACCAACCATCTACTCGCATCATTAATATTTGCTCCAGTAAACAATGTTAATCCAAGCAATGGTATAGATAAATAAAGGGCTAATTGCGAAATTCTGGAGTAATACTTAAAATTAAGGTTGTGAGCCAAAATCATTAATCCTATTCCAATAATTAAAATAATTCCGTGTTTGAAAAGATAATACAAGGTATCGCCATGCTGATATTTGTATGCCAATGTTACAATTGAACTATATACAGCCAATAGCGATAATATAGAAAGGAGCAGTACAACTGCCCATATTCCTTTATCTCCTTTTAAATATTTTTCAAAATTGTACACGTCAATTAATTATGTGTGAGTGGGTTCCTCCTTAAATTTAAATACAGTATTGTTATTCTTCTATCAAGTTGAGCAAATCCGAAATATTGTGGTTAGATGAAATACTCGATATATATATCACATTTTTTGATAACGGGGAGCTATTCAATGCAATTTGAGTAGCATCTTTTATATGAACAGCAGCGATTATAAACACATTTGTTAATCCTTGAATTTTTTGATAAACATGGTCGACATGATGGCCAATTACGATTATTTGATTAATAGAATTGCCAATTAAATGAACTACCTTATCGAAAAATATGGGTAAATCTTCATCAGCGAGAATAACAGCACATTTATTCTTATCGCCAATATTTTTTATCAATGATTCAATAGTCGAATAATAAAACGTTTGACCTGGAGTATCAATCAATTTTTCCATGTTATAATCGTTTTACAGCCAATTTAAATTGTTGACCTCTATCTTCGTAGTTTTCAAATAAATCAAAACTAGCACAAGCTGGAGAAAGAAGAACGGTATCGCCATTTCTACCGAATCTATAAGCTAATCTTACGGCTTCTTCAGCAGATTCTGCGTCCACAATATCTTCAATAATGTTTTCAAAAGCTTCATGAATTTTTGCATTGTCTTTTCCTAAGCAAACTATTGCTTTTACTTTTTCAGAGACCAACTCTTTCAGCATTTCGTAATCATTTCCTTTATCAACTCCACCCACTATCCAAATTACAGGATGTTGGAAAGATTCTAATGCATACCATGTTGAATTAACATTGGTTGCTTTTGAATCGTTGATAAAATCAATGCCATGGATTTTTGCCACGAACTCTAAACGATGCTCAACATTTTGAAAATCGGATAGACTTTCTCTGATGATTTCTTTTTTAAGTTCTAAGACTCTTCCTGCGATGCCTGAAGCCATAGAATTGTACAAGTTGTGCTTTCCTTGTAATGCTAAACTTTGTAATGTCATTTCGATATGTTTATTTGTGTTTATTATTAATTTTTCGTTTTCTATGTATGCACCATTACTGGTGATGTGCTGTATGCTTATGGGATGTTTTTGTGCTTTAATTTTATGTTCCTTTAAGTAGTTTGTAATTACTTCATCATCATCACAATAAATAAAATGACAAGATTCATCTTGATTTTGCAGTATTCTGAGTTTAGAAGCTGCATAATTCTCAAACTTGTAATTGTATCTATCTAAATGGTCGGGAGTAATGTTTAGTAAAATAGCTATGTCAACTTTAAAATCGTACATACCATCTAACTGAAAACTACTTAACTCTAACACGTAAACATCTTTTTCATCATCCGCCACTTGTTTTGCCAAACTCTCTCCAACATTACCTGCTAAACCAACATTTAAACCTGCTTTAGTCAGCATGTGATAGGTTAACATGGTTGTAGTCGTTTTTCCATTACTTCCTGTAATTCCAATAAATTTTGCTTTAGTGTATTTACCTGCAAATTCAATTTCGGAAATAACTTCAACGCCAGCTTCAATTAATTTTACAATCAACGGAGCTTTATCGGGTATTCCAGGGCTTTTTACCACCGTTGTTGCAGATAAAATTTTTGCTTCAGAATGTTTACCTTCTTCCCATTCAACACCAATACTTGTAAGAACATTTTTATATTTTTCCTTTATTTTTCCTTTATCGGATACAAAAACATCAAAACCTTTTTTTTGAGCCAAAATGGCTGCACCAACCCCACTTTCTCCCCCTCCTAATATTGCAATTTTTTTATTCACAGTTCAGTCTTTAGTTTACAATAAACAGTCTTCAATTCACACATTTACAAATTGTTGCATTATCATTTTATCTAATTTTAAGCGTTACGAATGTTAATAGCGCCAACATAATTCCTATAATCCAAAAGCGTGAAACAATTTTTGCTTCATGCATATTTTTTTTCTGAAAATGATGATGCAACGGAGCCATTAAAAACACTCTTTTTCCTTCTCCAAATCGATTTTTGGTATATTTAAAATAGCCCACCTGAATCATTACTGATAAATTTTCTACCAAGAAAACACCGCACAACAATGGAATCATTAATTCTTTTCGAACTGCTAATGAGAATACTGCGATGATGCCTCCTAGCGCTAAACTTCCTGTGTCGCCCATAAAAACTTGAGCGGGGTAAGAATTGTACCACAAAAACCCAACACAAGCGCCAACAAAAGCGGCAATATAAATTACCAACTCGCCAGAATCGGGGATATACATGATGTTCAAATAATCTGCAAAGACAGTATTACCAGATACATAAGCAAAAATCGACAAGGTTACTCCAATAATAGCTGATGTTCCAGTAGCTAATCCATCCAAACCGTCAGTCATGTTAGCACCATTAGAAACGGCAGTAATAATTACAATAACTATGATGATAAAAACAATGCCTCCTAGCAAATCTGCATAATCACCAGCCCAATTGGTTAACCTTTCGTAATTAAATTCATTGTTTTTTACAAACGGTATAGTAGTTACCGTCGATTTTACTTCTTCCCATTTGTAATTTTCCACCACTTGTTGCTCAATGTCATTTTGTATTTGATAGCTAACATGGGCTGGAGCATCACGAGTAAATATTTTTTGTTTTACTACTACATCATCATTAAAATAAAGGACTGTTCCTACAACAATTCCAACAGCAATTTGCCCCATCACTTTAAACTTACCGGCTAAACCTTGTTTATTTTTCTTAAACACTTTGATGTAATCGTCGATAAAGCCGATAGTTCCCAACATAACCGTTGAAACCAACATTAAAATAATGTAGATGTTATCTAATCGAGCAAACAATAACGTTGGAATTAAAATAGAAGCCAAGATAATTAGACCTCCCATGGTAGGAGTGCCCTGTTTTTTCATTTGACCTTCAAGACCTAAATCACGTACAATTTCTCCTACTTGCAATAATTGTAAACGTTGAATGATTTTTTTACCAATAATCATGGAAATGATTAGCGATACAATTACAGCGAATGCTGCTCTAAAAGATATGTACTCAAAAACGCCAGCTCCAGGAACTCCAACACTATGTAAATATTTAAATAAGTAGTATAACATCTATTTCTCTTATTAGTTTTTCTTTAATAGTTCAAAAATTTGAGTAAGCACATTCAAATCATCAAATGGATACTTTACTCCTTTTATTTCTTGATATTTTTCATGACCCTTTCCAGCCACAAGAATGATGTCGCCATCATTTGCCAACGAACAAGCCGTTTTAATAGCTTCCTCACGATTGGTAATAGACAATACCTTTTTAAAGTGAACAGCATCAACCCCTTTTTTCATGTCTGCTAAAATTTCTTCTGGATCTTCACTTCTTGGGTTATCGGAAGTGAAGATCACTTTAGTGCTGTTATCACATGCAATTGAAGCCATAATTGGTCGTTTCAATTTATCTCTGTCGCCACCACAACCAACCACCGTAATTACATTTTCGTTTCCAGTTCTTATTTCATTAATGGTTTTCAATACATTCTTTAATGCATCTGGAGTATGTGCGTAATCAACAATTGCTGCAACATTGTTTCTCGATTTGATGTACTGAAAACGTCCATCAACTGAAGTTAAATTGCTTATTTCCGTTAGTGTTTTAAGTTTATCCATACCCAACAAAATGGCAACACTATAAATTGCAAGCATGTTATAAGCATTGAACCCCCCTATTAGTTTAGTCCAAACTTCATTACCAGAAATGTTTAACATCATTCCATTAAAGTCGTGTTCAACTACTTTGCAAGAATAATCTGCCATGCTTTTGAGTGCATAAGTATATTTTTTGGCCTTGGTATTTTGAAGCATTACCAAGCCATTTTTGTCATCTTTGTTAACCAATGCAAAAGCCGAAGGACTCAAATTGTCGAAAAACATTTTTTTGGCTTTGATGTATTCATCAAATGTTTTGTGATAATCTAAATGGTCGTGAGTTATGTTGGTAAAAACACCTCCAACAAATTCGATGGCTTGAACTCTATTTTGATGAATAGCGTGAGAACTCACTTCCATAAAACAATATTCACAACCTTCTTCAACCATTTGTCTTAATAACTTATTCAATTGAATGGCATCAGGGGTGGTATGTGTAGCAACAATATCTTGACCTGCAATTTTATTTACAACGGTAGAAAGCAAGCCAGTTTTAAAACCTAATGCTGTAAATAAGTTGTATAACAACGTTGCAGTAGTGGTTTTTCCATTGGTACCAGTTATCCCAACCAACTTAAGTTCACTTGACGGATTATCATAAAAATTAGCGGCAATTATGCCCAAGGATTTGCTACTATCTTTAACCTCAACATAAGTAACATTTTTGTGAAGTTTTAAGGGACTAATTTCGCAAACTACGGATGTTGCACCTTTTTCAATAGCCAGTTCTATAAATTGGTGCCCATCAACTTGAGTTCCAGAAACAGCAACAAACAGACTATTTGCTTCCACTAAACGAGAATCAAAACAAATAGTAGATACCTCAACGCTTGTTGAACCCACCACCGTTTCGATGCCCGCTTTATATAATATGTCTTTTAATAACTTCATTAAGAAAGCTGTAATATTATTGTAGAACCATGAACAACCTTTTCGCCTGGCAGAATAGATTGACTCTTAACAACTCCAAAACCTGAAAATTTGACTTGCAGCCCTTGATTTTCGAGAATAAAAACGGCATCTCTTACCCCCATACCAATTACATTTGTAACCAAATTACTTAATGGATATTTGGCATGAATTTCGACATTTGAACCCCCTGTAGATACACTTGCCCAAGCTGATGATTTATTTAATTTTACTGCAGGTATACCAAGTTTATCGTAAATCATAACTAGATCGTTAGATGCTCCATTTTTTGCATATGGAATTTTTGATGCTGCTTGAAAAGCTCTATTGCTTAGTGGTTTATGAATACCAAAGCTTGTAGCATATATTTTATTTGCAACTTCTTTAAAAATAGGTCCAGCAACCACGTTGCCGTAATACCCTTTAGTAGAAGGAGCACTTACCACCACAATACACGAATATTTAGGAGCTTCGGCAGGAAAATAACCAACAAATGAGGCTTGGTAACTAATTTTTGATTCGTTTTTATAACCACCTTTTTTATTTGCAATTTGAGCAGTCCCTGTTTTCCCCGCTATTTTAAAATTAGCTGACTTTAAGTTTTTTGCTGTGCCATTTTCTACCACCCCTTCTAACATTTTCTTAGCCATTTTAATTGTTTTTTTGGAACATATCGAGGGATTAATAACTTCAGTTTTTATTTCTTTAATAATTTGCCCTCGTTGATTTATGCTCGAAACTAATTTTGGTTTAACCATTATTCCATCGTTAGCTACCGCATTGTAAAAAGTGAGTATTTGTAGCGGCGTTAAATGTATTTCATAACCAATGCTCATCCATGGTAAAGTGATGCCCGACCAAGTTGGGTCGTCGGTATTTTTAATCAATGGTTGACCTTCTCCAGCTATTTCAATTCCAAGTTTTTTACCTAAATTCATTTTGTAAATTCTATCTACAAATTGTTGTGGTTTATTAGCATAATTTTTATAAGTGAGTTTTGAAATACCCACATTTGACGATGCTTCGAAAGCTTTCTGTACACTAATTACTCCCAAACCACCTTCATGCGAATCTTTCATGGTTCTGTCGTAAAACTTTGTAGTCCCATTTTCGGTATTGACCATATCGTCAAGGGTTAAGTAACCATCCTCAAACGCAACCATTAACGAAGCCAACTTAAATACAGAACCTGGTTCCGTACTTTCTGCAATTGCGTAATTATAGGTTTCATCATAAACCCCTTGTTTATTTCTTTGCAAATTAGCAATGGCTTTAATGGCACCGGTTTGAACCTCCATTAACACCACGCAACCATGTTCAGCCTCGTTTAATTCCAGTTGCATTTTTAATGCATTTTCTGCGACATCTTGTAGATTTACATCAATAGTTGTGTAAATGTCACTTCCATCTAATGGCTCTATTTCATTTTCATCCTCAATTGGCATCCAAACTCCACCAGCAATTTTTTTCATTAATCGCTTTCCGTTAATTCCTTGTAAATAGGTAGTATAAGCGCCCTCCAAACCTATGGGTTTTATTCCTTCTCGTTCATAACCAATGGTTCTTGATGCGAGTACTTTAAAGGGGCGCACTCGTTTGTTTTCCTGAGTATAGATTAGACCTCCTTTATACTGCCCACGGTTAAATATGCTGAAATTCTTAAGCTGTTGCAGTTCGGTATATTTAACATTTCTTTTAATTAAAAAATAACGAGCACCTTTTTTTCTGGCACTTACTAATTCTTTTTTATATTGATTTTTTGTTTTATCGTTAAACAAATTACTTAACTGAAACGCCAAGGAATCAACTCCTTTATAAAATGAATTATCATCGAGTGCTTGTGTTTTCGTATCAAACCTTACTTCATAAATAGGTACCGATGTTGCTAAAAGACTTCCGTCTGCAGCATAAATATTACCTCTAACAGCTTCAATTTTTCTATACGACGTAGTTAAATCTTTTGATTTCTGCTTCCATTCAGCACCTTCTACATATTGCACTTTGAAGGTTTGAGCAAGAATTACTAGTGCAAAAACACCAACGAAAACGTATACTAAATACACTCGTTTTAATATGTCTTTGTTGAAATTCATTACTTAATTAGTTGTTATTTGTTGATATTCAGTTTTAGTAACCACTATTTTACTTGGCGGAACTATCGATTCTTTAATCCCCAAACCTTGGGTAGCAAATGCGACTTGAGATTGTTTGCTTTGGTAATTTAAATCGGATTTTAGGGTAATGTATTCAGATCTTAACTCCTTTAAATCGGATGCCGTCTTATATAAGTCTCTAACTTCGCGTTCGACATAAAACCCATTAGCGATGTACAAAATTCCAATTAATGTTAAATACAGCATAAAAGGTAACGAGCTGATTAAGTTTCCTTTACTTAAAAATCCTCCCGAAAAAATGGATGACAACGACTTGACTACTTTTGGAGTATCTTTTTGTGGAGTAGGCTCCTCAGAAATATTGGCCGTTTTTAATCTGTTCATTTAATTTTTTCTGCTATTCTTAGTTTCGCACTTCGTGCTCTATTATTTATTTGTAATTCTTGTTCACTAGGCGTAATTGGTTTTCTAGTTACTAGGTTAAAATCAACCAATTGATTTCCAAAAAAATCTTTTTCCAACTCGCCCGAAAAGCTTCCCTTCTTTAAAAAATTCTTTACCAACCTATCTTCTAAAGAATGATAAGTAATTACCACCAATCTTCCGTTAGGTTTAATCACCTCGCTCGATTGCAGTAATAAGTCCTTCAACACCCCCAACTCATTATTTACTTCAATCCTTAATGCCTGGAACACTTGGGCTAAATACTTATTTCTCAATTTTCCTGGCACGCATTTTTCAGCTACTTCAATTAAATCGGTGGTTGTTTTAAACTTGGTACCGATTCGTTTGTTCATCAACTCAAACACTAACTTTTTAGCATTGTTTATCTCTCCGTACTCTCTAAACAATCTTATTAGGTGCTCTTCACTGTAATCGTTCACTATTTTTTCAGCAGTCAAAAGGTTTGTTTTGCTCATTCTCATGTCTAACGGACCTTCAAACCGAATTGAAAAACCTCTTTCACCAACATCAAACTGATGCGATGAAACACCTAAATCTGCTAAAAGCCCATCGATTTGAGCAATTCCATACATTTTTAAGTAATTTTTTAAATACTTAAAATTTTGAGGAACCATCACTAATCTTTCATCCTTTACAACATTTCGTTCTACATCAGCATCCTGATCAAACGCAATCAACTTTCCTTTCTCTCCCAGTCTTTTCAAAATTTCTTTGGAATGACCACCACCGCCATAGGTAACGTCAACATAAATTCCATTTTTCAAAATTTCAAGCCCATCAACCGACTCATTTAACATTACAGGATTATGGTAACTCATTTCCTATATTGTTTTGCGATTTCCCCATTACTTCTTCAGCTAAATCAGCGAAATCATCTGGCTCATCGGTCAATAAATTTTCATAGGTTTCTTTATTCCAAACTTCAATTCGATTTGAGTATGCAAAAAGTACCACATCTTTTTCCGCTCCTGCATAATTTAACATTCGTTTTGGAAGCAATAGCCTACCTGTATTATCTAAATCCAACTCTGAAGCACCTCTGTAGAAGTAGCGAATAAACTCTCTATTTTTCTTCACATATTGATTCAGCTTATTTACTTCTGAGCTAATTTCTTCCCATTCATTTTTTGGATAAAGCACTAAACATTTTTCGAAACCACGATTTAACACAAAACGTTCTTGAGCAGCAGGATCTAATTGTTTACGAAGACCTGAAGGAAGCATTAATCTTCCTTTGGTATCCAGTTTACAATCGAATTCTCCAATAAAATTTGCCATTCAATTAGCTTATTATCAATGGTTTATTTTTTAAGATGTAAATATAGTTCATTTTTTACCACATTTTACCACTTTCTACCACTTTGTTGAAAACTTTTAACGGTTTACATTCAAAAATGTTTCGATAAACACGCAAAGCTATTATTCTATAAGGGTTTTAGTGGTGGGAAACCCAATTGCGACATCCGCTCATAATTTTCAACAAAGATTTGTTAAAACAACCCCTTATAATAGTTAGGTTTTTATTTCAAAATGTTTATTTTTGAATAAATTAGAATAGTAAGACATGAGTTTTGAAAGTGAAATAAAAAAAGAAGGAAAATTTGAATATTTTGAAAAAGGTGAAGGGCACACCATAGTTGTTTTGCATGGTCTTTTTGGTGCATTAAGCAACTTTGAGTCACTTGTTGATGAATTTTCTACAAAATATCGGGTAATTGTGCCAGTAATGCCGATGTATGACTTGCCTATCCTCTTAACAAACATCAAAAATTTTACACGCTATGTCGAAAAATTTATCGCCTACAAAAAATTAGAGAATTTTACATTGTTAGGCAATTCTTTAGGTGGTCATATTGCGTTGGTTTATGCAAAACGAAATTTAGATAAAATTCATTCGTTGGTACTAACTGGAAGTTCGGGCTTATATGAGAATGCTTTTGGTGGGTCGTTTCCTCGCCGTGAAGACAAAGAATATTTAAGAAAAAAAATTGCACTTACATTTTATGATCCAGCTATTGTTACTGACCAATTGGTGGATGAATTGTATAATATTGTAATGGATAGAGGCAAATTGATTAGAGTATTATCTATTGCTAAATCAGCAATAAGACACAACATGGCTAAAGATTTAGTGATGTTTAAAATGCCAGTTTGTTTAATTTGGGGAAAAAACGATAATGTTACCCCACCTCACGTTGCTGAAGAATTTCATGAAAAACTACCTGATTCTAACTTATATTGGATTGATCAATGCGGTCATGCTCCAATGATGGAACATCCAGAAGAATTTAATAAAATCTTGGGAGATTGGTTAAAACTTAGGTTTCAGTTTTAAGACACAAACAGCATAATCAACTTAAAATTTTAAGTTTTCAACGCTAACAACTATGAACATTGTAACTGCAGAATTTGTTATTAGCAATAGCAAACTTAACCTTTGCCCGGAACCAACCAATCCAGAATTTGCTTTTATTGGCCGTTCTAATGTTGGTAAATCATCCCTAATAAATTACATTACTAACCACAAAAAATTAGCAAAGACATCGGCTAGTCCTGGGAAAACGCAACTTATTAACCATTTCATTATTAACAACCAATGGTATTTGGTTGATTTACCAGGTTATGGTTATGCAAAAGTACCCGTTAAAACCAAAATTAAATGGGAAGCCTTTATTTCTGAATACATCTTAAAGCGAGAAAATTTATTAAATCTATTTGTATTAATAGATAGCAGATTACCTGCACAACAAATTGATTTAGACTTTATGGAATGGCTTGGCATTAAAGGTATTCCGTTTTCAATTGTGTTTACTAAAATAGACAAATTAACTAGTTCACAACTTAACAAAAACCTTTTATCATACAAAAAAGAAATGATCAAATACTGGGAGGAAATGCCCATCACATTTACATCATCAGCAAATAATAAATTCGGCAAGGATGCCCTTTTAAATTATATTGAAAGCATATGTAATGCATGGGAAAATAGTAAGTTTTCTTAAATTATTATCTATTCAATTTTTTTTCTAAATTCATTTCTTTTATTTAACTTCGTTATCTAATTTATTTAAATTCAAATCAATAATCAATAAGTTATGAAAAAAATTCTACTTTTTACAATGGCCTTTGTTTCTATAATTACTACAACAAAAGCCCAAACAATTTTATTTACAGATAGTTTTGACACCTACACATCTGGTACTTTTATTGCACAACAAGGACTTCCTTGGACCACTTGGAGTAATTTACCAGGAAGTGCAGAAGATGCTAATGTATCGAACCTATTATCACATAGTCCATCTAATTCAGTATTAATTGATAATTCAAGTGATGATATTATTTTAAGGTTAGGAAACAAAACCAGTGGAAAATTTAACGTGTCATTTTATTATTATATTCCACTTGGATTTGGTGGATATTATAATTTACAACACTTTGAAGCACCTGGTAACCAATGGGTAAACGAAGTTTATTTCGGCAACAATGGTCAAGGAAATATTCAAGCTAACGGCGTAACAACTAACTTTACCCATCCAAATGATGCTTGGTTTTTAATAGAAAACCATGTTGATATTGATAACGATACTGCTGCCTTATTTATTAATGGTGTACATATCGTTACTTGGCCATTTGCTACCATACCTGCTGGAGGTGTTGGCGCTGCTCAATTAGGTGGCGTAGATTTTTATGGTGGTGCTATTGCAGGACAAACTCCTAAATACTATTTTGACGATGTAACTTATACTGAATTAGCTACTCCATTAAATCCTCCAACAGTAAATGTTAGTGTTGCTGATATTTATACTACAGGCGCTGCACCAGAAATGTTTACCATTACTAATAATGGTAATCAAAACTTGGATTTTGTAGCTTACCCTACTTATCCATTTGACACAAACAATGTTGCAGTTACTCCCGTTTTATCTCAATTAACTTATGACGTTAGTGGCTCTGGTAGTGGCGTTGGATATGCATCTAATGTAACTGTTAAAGCAGCAAATAAATTTACACCTTCTTTTTTAAGTACTGCAATCGGTCAAAAAATTGTATCTGTAAATGTTCAAATTTGGGATTCTGCTTCCAACTATTTTTTACTTGTTTATGATAGAGGATCCTTTACAACCCCAGGTCCAGGGGCTTTGTTACAATCCATTCCTTTTAACATTGCTGCTGCAAACGATAATGTTAACGTTCCGCTAACATCTCCTATTTATATTGATGGGAAAGATCTTTGGATAGGCTATGTTTGTGACGCAATAGGCGGAACTTTTCCACTAGGAGTGGATTTCGGACCAAGAACTCTAGGTGTTAATTGGGTATCTAATGGACCAGGTTGGTCGGAATACAATGCAACCATTGATGCTAACCTAACTATATATGGAAATTTACAAGGCAATCCAATTCAAAAATGGTTGACTGTTTCTCCAATATCAGGCACATTAACCCCTACACAAGTACAACAAATGGACTTAACATTTAACACTGCTGGTTTACCTGATGGAAACTACTTGTCGGTTGTTGAAATTGGTTCTAACGACCCTGCTCAAGAATATTCTTCGGTAAACGTTCATTTAAGTTTAATTACAAGTGTTGACAATATTAATGCTAAAATAGCTGTTATGACTTACCCAAACCCAACAACAAAGAACATTAACATTAAATCTGATACCAAAATTGATGCAGTTGCAGTTTATGGATTAAACGGTCAAATGGTTAAAACTGTTCAAGTAAATGCTAATACAGCAGTTATTGAAGTAAACTATTTAGCTAAAGGAACTTATGTTTTAGACATAAAATCAGGCAACAACATCATAAAAAGAAATGTAGTTGTTCAATAAAAATTGATTTTTTAACTATTTAGAGGTGATGGTCGAATGACTATCACCTCTTTTGTTTTTTTAAAACTTGTTAAAAACAAATTCAAAAAATTAATCCGGTTAGCTATCAGGACAAAAATTAATAACCCTATATTTGTTCTTTAGGTAAAAAAGTATGGAAAATTTTGTTGTTTCGGCTAGAAAATATAGACCAGTAACCTTTGATTCGGTTATTGGACAAGCTTCCATTACCTCAACATTAAAAAACGCCATAAAAACAGAGCATTTAGCTCAAGCATTTTTGTTTTGTGGTCCACGAGGAGTGGGAAAAACCACTTGTGCTCGAATACTGGCAAAAACCATCAACTGTTTTAACCTTTCAGAAACTATTGAAGCTTGCGATGAATGTGAATCGTGTAAATCATTTAACGAAGGGCATTCCTTAAACATTTACGAATTAGATGCCGCTTCAAACAATTCGGTTGATGATATCAGAAATTTAATTGAACAAGTACGATTTGCACCACAAATTGGAACTAAAAAAGTTTATATCATTGATGAGGTTCACATGCTCTCCGCTCAAGCATTTAACGCTTTTTTAAAAACGTTGGAAGAACCACCTAAACATGCTATTTTTATTTTAGCAACCACCGAAAAACACAAAATTATACCTACCATTCTATCTCGTTGTCAGATTTTTGATTTTAATAGAATCCAACTAGAAGATATAGCATTGCACCTTGACTATATTGCAAAAAAAGAACAAATAAATGCCGAGCCAGATGCCTTACATATAATTGCTCAAAAAGCTGATGGAGCTTTACGTGATGCATTATCAATATTCGACCAATTAGTTAGCTTTTCGGGAAGTAATATTACCTACCAACAAGTAATTGATAATCTAAATATTCTTGATTACGATTACTATTTCAAATTAACAGATGCCATTTTTGAGAATAATATTGCTCAATGTTTACTTATTTTTAACGATATACTTAACAAAGGCTTCGATGGACATAATTTTATTATTGGATTGTCTGAACATTTTAGAAATTTGTTGATTTGCCAAGATGCATCCACTATAATTCTCTTAGAAGTAGGAGAATCCATAAAAGAAAAATATGTTCAACAAGCATTGAAGGGTTCAACACCTCAATTTGTTGAATTTTTAACCACTACATCGAAGGCAGATTATACCTACAAAAGCAGTAAAAACCAACGATTGCTGGTCGAAGTAATGCTTATGCAACTGTGTTCGGTTAATCCTGAGCACGAAAAAAAAAAGCCTTAATTAATCTATCATTTTCCAAAAAAATAGAGAATTTCAACGTTAACACACCTAAAAACAATCCAGGTGAAACAAGTGTGTTGGTACAAAAAAATCTAGTTAACGAAGCAGTTAAAACGAACTATGGTAATGAGGTAGAGAAAAAGGAAATCCCTGAATTTCCAATCCCTACCATTTCATTAAAAAATTATACCAAAGTTAATTTTTCCGAATCGTTTTCAATAAATAAAACCATAGCTAAATCAAACGAAGTTAAGGAACAAATAACTCTTGACGAAACATTAAATCGCCCAAAAGATATTTTCAGCTTGGAACAATTACATGAAAAATGGAACGCTTATAAAAACTTCTTAAATCAGAACAAACAAAGCATTTTAGCGAGTGCATTTGAAACCATGCCTACGATGGATGGCAATGAAATATCAATTTTAATAGACAACTCTGCACTTGAAAAAACATTTAATGATATAAAGAGCGACATATTAGGTTTTTTCAGAAAAGAGTTGAATAATTATGGACTTACAATTACTACTAAAATTAATTATGATTCAAAAAGCAGGAAAGCATATACTCCACAAGAAAAATTTGCCAAAATGAGTAAAAAAAATCCTCATTTAATGACATTGATAAAAACTTTTGATATGAACATCAACTACCCTAATAAATAGAGAATTACTAGTTCTCAGTCAACAACACACCATTTTCAATAAAAATAATTTAATTTCGTGTAAAAATTCAACATACAATGAAAAGAACAAGAATCAGCGATCTGATAAGTAATCCGAAAATTGGTAATGAAGTAGTAATTAAAGGCTGGGTAAGAACATTTAGAAGCAATCGTTTTATTGCCATTAACGACGGGTCAACCATCAATAATATTCAGGCAGTTGTTGATTTCGAAAAAGAAAATGAAACCCAATTAAAACGAATTACAACAGGTTCTTCTATTGCAGTTATTGGTAAAGTTGTTGAATCTCAAGGAAAAGGTCAATCTATCGAAATAATTGTAAAATCATTCGAAATTTTAGGCGACGCAAATCCTGAAGAATTTCCTTTACAACCAAAAAAACATTCGTTAGAATTTTTGAGAGAAATTGCCCATCTACGCTTTAGAACCAACACATTCAGTGCCATTTCGAGAGTTCGTCATGCCATGATTTTTGCTGTACACCAATTTTTTAATGACAAAGGATTTTACAACATTCACACTCCTATTATTACTGGTTCTGATGCCGAAGGTGCAGGAGAAATGTTTAGAGTAACCACGTTAGATTTAAAAAATCTTCCAAAAAATGAGACTGGTGAAATTGATGCCAAGCTAGACTTTTTTGGCAAAGAAACCAACTTAACGGTATCTGGTCAGTTAGAAGCAGAATTAGCAGCTTTAGCTTTGGGTCAGGTATACACTTTTGGACCAACATTTAGAGCCGAGAACTCAAACACTACACGTCATTTAGCTGAGTTTTGGATGATAGAACCTGAAGTGGCCTTTAATGATTTAACTGACAACATGGATTTGGCGGAAGAAATGCTAAAATACTGTGTGAAATATGCATTAGACCATTGCGCCGAAGATTTGGCTTTTTTAGCCTCTCGATTGGAAGAAGAAGACAAAGCGAAGCCACAAAATGAACGCTCGTTACCATTGATTGAAAAATTAAAATTTGTGGTTGACAACGAATTTGTTCGATTAACTTATACCGAAGCCATTGAAATTCTAAAACGCTCAAAACCCAACCAAAAAGGACAATTCAAATACCCAATCAACGAATGGGGTGCTGATTTGCAATCGGAACACGAACGTTTTTTAGTGGAAAAAGAATTTAAAAAACCCGTAATATTAACCGATTACCCAGCCGAAATAAAAGCATTTTATATGCGTCAAAATGATGATGGTAAAACTGTTCGTGCCATGGATATTTTATTCCCTGGAATTGGTGAAATTGTTGGAGGTTCGCAACGCGAAGAGCGTTTGGATATATTAAAAGAAAAAATTAAAACCTTTCACATTCCAGAAGAAAGCGTTTGGTGGTATTTGGAAACCAGAAAATTTGGTACCGTTCCTCACGCAGGATTTGGTCTAGGGTTTGAACGTTTAATGCTCTTTGTTACAGGAATGACCAACATAAGAGATGTGATACCATTTCCACGAACTCCTAAAAATGCAGAGTTTTAGTTTTACCATATCGTTCTTAATGAAGTTCTATACTAACTTTGTTTCGCTTATAGAACTTGATTAAGAATTTGTGACTTTTTCCGTACATCCTTCATTTCATTTGTAATAAAAAATTAGTGCCAATTTTTGGATAAATATTATTCAGAATGACCTAGGTATTCACTACCTTTAACCTATGATTTACAAAAGCACTATAGACTGTGTTGAAGACTTAGAACGTAACGGTCATCTTATTCGAATCAAAGAAGAGGTGGATCCAATTTTGGAGATGGCAGCCATTCAATTGCGTGTTTTTGAAAACAACGGGCCAGCTATTTTATTCGAAAACATTAAAGATTGTGAATTCCAAGCTGTTTCAAATTTGTTTGGAACACTTGAACGAAGCAAATTTATTTTTAGAAATACATTTAAGAAAGTACAACAATTGGTCGAATTAAAAAACGACCCTATACAAACTATCAAGCACCCTATCAAAAATTTTTCAGCAGGACTATTAACATTAAAATCATTGCCTAAAAAAGTAAACTCAGGTGCAATTTTATTCAATGAGACCATGATTAATAAACTCCCCCTGATTAAATGCTGGGAAAAAGATGGTGGAGCTTTTATTACCTTACCGCAAGTTTTTTCACTCGACCCAACCAGTACTTCTATTTATAACTCCAACTTGGGAATGTATCGTATTCAACTCAATGGAAACAATTACGAAACCAACAAAGAAATTGGTTTACATTATCAAATTCATCGTGGAATTGGTGTTCATCAAAACAAAGCCAATAAATTGAACAAACCACTTAAGGTGAGCATTTTTATTGGTGGCTCTCCAGCCCATACCCTCGCCGCAGTGATGCCATTACCTGAAGGACTATCAGAATTGACATTTGCTGGAGCATTGGCTGGACGACGTTTTCGGTACATAGAAAAAGATGGATACATTCTTTCTGCTGATGCTGATTTTGTGATAACAGGAGAAATTTTACCTAACCAAACCAAACCAGAAGGCCCATTTGGTGACCATTTAGGATATTACAGTTTGACTCACCCATTTCCTGTACTCAAAGTACACAAAGTATATCACAGAGAAGATGCCATCTGGCCTTTTACCGTAGTGGGTCGTCCACCGCAAGAAGACACTCAATTTGGTGGGTTAATTCATGAGCTGAGTGGAAGTGCAATTCCAAAAGAAATTCCTGGTTTACACGAAGTAAATGCCGTTGACGCAGCAGGGGTTCATCCGCTCCTATTAGCTATTGGAAGCGAACGTTATACACCTTTTCAAACATTACAACAACCTCAAGAATTACTGACCATTGCCAACCATATTTTAGGTTTTGGACAATTAAGTTTAGCGAAGTATTTATTCATAGCCAACAAACAAGATGACCCCATTTTAAACACCAAAAACATCGAAAACTTTTTTACCCATGTACTTGAACGAGTAGATTGGCAACGCGATGTACATTTTTATACAAAGACTACCATAGACACACTAGACTACAGCGGAACAGCTATTAACCAAGGCTCAAAAGTGGTAATTGCAGCCGTTGGTGATAAAAAACGAACATTATGTACCTCAGTACCAGCTGAGTTATCCGAAGCAAAATTGATTTTACAGGGAGTTATAGCGTTAAATTTTCCAAAATTTACCACCTACAAAAACGCCCAAATTGAACTGGAAACGTTCAATAATAAACTACAACCTATAAAATTAGAAGGATTACAATTGATTGTATTATTAGATGATGCCTCTTTTGTAAGCGAAAACCTTAACAACTTTTTATGGGTAACATTTACCCGAAGTAACCCTGCTAACGATATTTATGGTACAAACAGTTTTACCGAACACAAACATTGGGGATGCAACGGACCATTAATTATTGATGCCCGAATAAAACCACATCACGCACCACCACTTATTAAAAACCCAGAAATTGAAAAACGAGTAGATAAATTAGGAAAAAAAGGCGGTTCATTGTATGGGATTATCTAAAATTCAAATTTCAAGAAAACTATCGTGTTGTTTCTGCTATTTTTTCCAATAACTATTTTTAAAGGTGATTACTGAAATACAACATGAAGATAATACGATAAATAAATTGACTTCACAACAGCTTCACGCTCTATTTATCCGATTGATTTAAAAAATTCATTTTTGAATGAACTCCGCAATATTTATCTACTCATGTATGTCAAAATTATAATAGCAACCCTAGTTGTGGGATATTATTACTAACTAATGACTAAACAAACCCGTTGTGCATTTGTAAGAAAATTTGTCAATTCGATCCGTCAGCTGACGGAGATTGAAATGAGTGAAATTTGTATCGAGAATACAAATTTTTAATAAAAAAGGTGTGTTCTCGATACTTTTTCTTTCAGAAAAAACTCGAACTGACACCTTTTTTATTAAAAATTCTTCTAAATGCACAACGGGTTAAACAAATATTATTTACCAAAAATTGAATAATTTATTATTCAAAGAAATAATAAATCCTATTACACTAGTTGAAATCGAAAATAAATACCAGCAACCCATTGATACCATTTTAGATGACTATTAATATGATTTTTTAACTAGTTGTTATTTTCCAAAATATAATCCAACACTTTAGTCATTAAATGTACGCGGTCGACCCCTCTCACATTGTGAGGATGCATGGGGTAAGTAAAAAAATCAAGTTGAACTTTTTTATCGACTGCTTCTTTTAGCAACGTCATGCTGTGTTGTGGAACTACTGTTGGGTCAACACTTCCGTGAATAATTAATAACTTACCTTTTAAATTTTCGATGTATTTCGAAACTCTTGAATTTTCATACCCCTCAGGGTTTTCTTGAGGAGTATCCATATAGCGTTCGCCATACATTACTTCATAATATTTCCAATCGGTAACTGGTCCACCAGCTACAGCAGTGGTAAAAACACCGGGATGGCGTAACATTAATGAACAAGTCATAAAACCACCATAACTCCAACCGTGCAAGGCAATTCGATTTTCATCAACATAAGGTAACGATTTTAAATACTCCACACCAATTAGTTGGTCTTCCATTGCTGCTTCGCCCGATTTACGATGAATAATGCTTTCGAAAGCAAAACCTCTGTTTTCAGACCCACGATTATCCAATGTAAAAACAATGTAATCCTTCTGTGTGGCAAACCAATCCATCCACATGCTAGCTCCACCTAACCAACTGTTTGTAACCAATTGCGCATGAGTTCCTCCATAAACATAAACCAATACTGGATATTTTTTGTTTGCATCAAAATTTGCTGGCTTTATCATTCGACCATATAAATCAACTCCATCTTTCGATTTTAAGGTGATGAATTCTGTAGTACCTAATGTATAATCTTTTAAAGGATTATCGGCTTTTAAAATAGTGGTAGCTTTTGCTGTTAAAGTATTTACAAGGTCTATTTGTCTTGGAATAGTTAAACTGCTAAAATCATCCAATAAATAAGTCCCATTTTTATTTAATTGAGACTGATGAACTCCATTAATTAGAGTAATGTTGGTCGATTTTCCTGTTTTTAGGTTAATTTTAAAAACATGAGAATTTCGTGCATCAACGCCTGTGGCATCAACAAAAACGGACGTTGATTTTTCATCAAAACCCAAAATTGATTTAATAACAAATTTAAAATTGGTGAGTTGTTTGATTAATTTTCCAGTGGTATTGTAGTGGTATAAATTCATAAAACCATCCCGTTCGCTCAACCATAAAAAGTCAGTCGTACTGTTTGGTAAAAAAACTGCATCATGTTCGGGCTCAACCCAACGGTCATTTTTTTCTTCAAAAATAGTGTTTACTTTTTCTCCTGTTTTTACATCATACCTATTAACACTCATTTCATTTTGACCTCTGTTCAACTCAGCTACCAACACGTATTTTTCGTCTGGCGTCCACGATAAATTGGTTAAATAGTGTTCGTCTTTGGTGTCGATATTTAAATAGATGGTTTGTTGATTTTTTATGTTATATATTCCAATTTTGGCTTTTTCGCTTCCTTGTCCAGCCATAGGATATTTTATGTTATTTAAAGTTGCGGGGTAGGTAGTAACGTCTACCAATGGGTAGTTGGTCACATTGCTTTCATCCTTTTGATAAAAAGCCAACATATTTCCTTTGGCGCTCCAAAAAGTTCCTTTAAAAATTCCAAATTCTTGTCTGTGGATGGATTGACCTGAAACGATATTTTTATCATCAATAGTCGTTACGGCTATTTTATTATTGTCTTTGCTGGCAATGTATAAATTGTTGTCGATAGTATAAGCGATTGCTGTTTTATCAAGGTTATAATCTTTATTTTCGGCTTTTTCTTCAAACACTATTTTACTCAATACTTGCCCATTTTTATAATCAAAATGTATGAGTTGATTTTCATTTTCAAAAACCATTTCGGTTGAAGATATAGATATCATTGTTGGCACCTTTTTTAAATCTGTAAAAGTTGTCGTAAACTTCTCCAAGCCTAATTCTAGTATTGTTTTTTCCGTAACATCTTTAATAATGTACTTATTGTTATCCAAATAAATGTAATTATTGGTTCCACTTACCCATTGTAACGATTCTAATGTTTGTGGGTCTAAACCAGCTGATTTGGATAATACCGCATCATTTAACGTTAATTCTTTTTGCTGAGCAAATCCGTTAAAAACGGTGGTCACCAATAGTATTAAAACTATTTTTTTCATTTGGCTTTTTATTTTTTGATAAACAAAGGTATCAAAATGAACGCAAGTATAAAACAACAATATAATCAACCTTTTCTAATTCTTTGTAAAAATAGAAGAGGGTGTCCAAAAAGGCATCCTCTTTTTTTATGCAACAAATTTTAATTTGTGATATTCGCCAACTATTTCTTGAAAATTCGATTTGCTTTCCACAAAATACATCTTAAGGTTTAATTTGAGTTGAATTTTACTGTTTTTAGAACCAAATAGAAGGTTTAAATTTGGCAAAAATGCAGCCTTTGTAGCCCATTTCCTTAGATTATGACCAATTGCCATTAAACCGAACTCGATATTAACCTTAGATAACCCTCTTAATGTAAATCTGTTAAATTTATTTAGAGGTCAGTAGATAAATACATATATTTTATTATCTTTGATGTCAGTGAAATCAATATATCTATGGAATTATTTAAAGGACAAGACCTCTTAGAATTTGCTGAACGCTT
>JAVHRO010000121.1:0-78415 GCA_036171675.1 Vicingus sp.
GTATCTATAGGAAAATTTAAAAAAATTACAAAATCAATTTATGCAACGGTCTTATACCATTGTTTTTTAGTAAGTTAAGTGTAATTTAGTTAAAAATTTTTCACCTTAAAAATAAAAAACTATGGAAAAAACTTTACTTATTTTGGCCTCTTGCTTGTCAAGTTTTGTTGGTTATTCTCAGTATCAGGGTTTTGAAAACTGGACTCAACAAAGTTCACTTATTTTAGATAATTATCAATCAACGCTAAACGAACAACAATCGATTACTGGAGCCACATCTCAATCGTTAGATGCGCATTCTGGAGCTTACTCTGTTAGATTAGAAACCATGCCATACATGGGAGATACTGTTTTTGGTTATTTTATTAGTGGAAGACCCGAAACCATGTCGCCAGGACAACAAGTAACCCTTAACAATGTAGATAGTGTAATTGGATATTACAAGGCCGACATTAAACCTAACGATTCTGTTTTATTTATTTGTGCAACAACTTTTATGAGTAATCCAAGTGGCGGTGGCACATTTTTTTTAACTCAATCTCAATCCACATGGAAAAGATTTGCATTTTACATTGGAGCTTCTTTTGCAGATTCCTTAATGATAGGTGCTGCAACTGGAAATCCTTTTGCTAATTTTAAAGGTATTCCAGGCACTTGGATACAATTTGATGATTTACAATTAAAATCTACAACTGGTGTAACCCAAAATATTTTAAACAACAGTTTTGAAAATTGGTCGACTGTATATTGGGATGAATTAGTAAATTGGAACACTTCAAATCAATGGGCAATTGGTAGTCCTAGTATGCCTGTTGTTAAATCGTTAGACGCCCATTCAGGGAACTATGCAATTGAATTAAATGTAATGCAAGGTGTTAACGGGGATACCTTATGGGGTGGCGCAACAAATGGATTTTTTGGTCAAGGTTATTGGGGAGGAGGCGTTCCATTTACAAGCTCTCCTATTTCAGTTGAATTTTACTATCAGTTTACACCTGTTGGAAATGATACCGCTGGGGTTAGCATGCATTTTATTCAAACTGGTTTTTCTGGTCAATGGGCAGGTTCTCAAATCTTTAATACTACTTCAGGGTATACATTATCTAGTACTATGTTGCCACCAATAACACCAGATTCTTTAAATATAACTTTGTGGGCAGGAAGACATCCAGGTACCAAATTGGTGGTTGATGATATTAATTTTATTTACGGAGTTGGAATGAATGAATTGCTAAATGTCGAAAAATTGGTAGCTTATCCAAATCCAGTAAAAGATATCTTGAACTTACGCTTTGAACTTAAAGCTGATAAAAATGTTAAAATAAATTTGGTTGATATCAATGGAAAGCAATTATCAACGTTGGATTTTGGATTTTTGAATTCAGGTATTTACAATCAAACATTTAATACTTCTAATTTCGATTCTGGAATGTATTTTATTGAATTTGAGATAGATGGAATTAAAAGAGTAGATAGGTTTGTGGTGGAATAATCCCTTTAATTAAATAAAAAAGACCATTTGGTTTTACAAATGGTCTTTTTTTTATGGGGAAGAAAAATTTATTTTCCCCAAACATGCCTGTTTTTATTTTTTCTATTTCCGATATGTCCTGACGATCCAACTTTCTGACCCCCATTTCTAGAAGAATTATAATGTGCTTTTTTGGAACAAGATTGAAGCGTTGAAGTAAATGTAAACAGACTCACGACAAATAGAAAAGTAAAAACTTTTGTATAAATTGACTTGTTCATAATTTAAATATGAAATTAATGTTAAAAGTAAACAATATTACAAAATATCAAAATATTTGTGGGGTAAATAATTTTGGTGTTTATTTAGATTAATATGCTCCATTGCGTTTACGCAAATACCATTCAATTGATAGTAATATTATTAGAACTAAAAAAATCCATTTAATATGTATCCATTCTTTCACCTCTTGTTCTTCGTATATTATTGATGCGATATTTTTATTGTTATTTATCGCATCAGCCAAATCATCGAGTTTGTTAGGCAAAAATAATGTTCCTCCAAACTTATGCGCTAAATTTTGTAGTAATTGTATATCCGCTATGGTGTTATTGGCTTCAATGATTAAAGGAAGAATTTGAAACTCACCTTTTTTAACATATAATTTATCTCCTAATTTTGTTGATGCCGTATAATGGTAATTGCCGGGTGGCAATATTTTAGCATTTAAAGTATATGCTTTACTAGTTTTGTTAAACATAAAATTGTATTTGCCTGATGAGGAATCAGCAAAACTAATGGTTACATCAGGAGTATTTACCAATTCATAACTATCATTATACAATTCTGCATTTATTACAATTTCTTCATTTTCCCAAAAAGTTTTCTCCAAAATTATTTTGAATTTGTTTTTGTCGTCCTTTACGGCTAGAAATTGTATGGTTTTGTTTATGATTTCGTTAGTAGCATCATTGTTTTTATTCGTTAAAAATTCTTGCATTTTCCATTTCCAAATTCCTTCACCAAAAAGTATTGCATTTTTTTTGTTTTCAAGGGTAGTAAATAAAAGTAGAGGATTGTTTGTCTCAACATTACCAATTTTCTGATTCAGAAGAGAGTAGCCATTGGTTTTAAGTTGAAATGTGCCAAATGAACCAATTAAAGGAGGAAAATTTTTAATGGTTTTTATAGTGTTTTCAGATAGGGTAAAAAGTGAAAACTGAGGATTTAAAGTTGCTAGGATGTCGTTAAAACTTCCTTTAGAATTGCTAATATTTACTCCTAGATTTAAATCGTTAAAGGATTTTTCTTTTGTTTGAGTACCCGTAATGTAAAGAACTGAAACATCACTTTTATTTAATTGATTTAACGCCATTAAATTTTCAGGTATTTGGTGAACGATAACTAAACTGTAAGGTTTTAGATTATTATCGAAATCACTATAATAGGTTGTGGTTACTTTATAATTTTCATTGCTTTCAATACACAATTTTAATGCTTTCAAATCTGGATGAGGGGCATTTGCCAATAATAAAATATTTTGACGACCATCTAAAACCTCAATGTAAACATTTTTATGATTATTAACGGTACTAATTTCGTTGTCAATAGTGGTTAGTTGAACTTGGTAATGTTGAATGCCAACATTCTTAGCGTCAAGTAAAACAGTCTCTGAAATAGAAAAAACATCAGAATTGATATTGTATTCTTTATCAAAAATAACTTGGTTTTTTTCGATTATTTTTAAATGTGTTTTTTTGCCATTTGCTTTGTTTACAATAGCGAATATCTCAATTGGAAATCGGTTTTTCAGAAAAGTTATTTTATTACAATTCACTTCTTTCAAAATTATATCGCGTTGAATGGTGGTGTCTCCTAATGCAATAGTGTATACTGTAAATGGTGGGGTAGTGGAGTTGTATAATGGATTAGCACCTTGATTGTATAGACCATCGCTTGCCAATATTAGGGCACCAACATTTTGGTTGTAAAACTTAGAGTCGATTTCATCAAAAACATTAGAAATATTAGTTATTTTTTCCTTGTAATTGAAGGGGAAAGTTTCTTTTAAAAGTTCTCCAAATGAAAATGTTCTTACATTAAATTGCTGCGATAATTTATTAATTAATCCAGCCATATTTTTTTTATAGGTGGATGAATAAAACATGGAGTCTTTATTCATTAAAATAGAACTTGAATTATCTTGAGCAATAATAATTATTGGTTTTTCGATTTTATTAAAAAGCGTTTTAATGAATGGTGAGAGCAATAAAAAACATAAAATAAACACCAATAATACTCTTGTAAAAAACATCAATTGCTTTATTATTTTCTTGGTTTCGGTAAAACGGACGTCTTTTCTATATAAAATAAAGGCATAAACAAATCCAATTAATAAACATACCAGTGATAGCCAAATTGGGTATGCGGTTGCTATGGAAATAGATAAAATCAATGGGATTTTTTAATAATTATAAGTCAATTTATTTCTGATATTCAACTTCAGTAATTTCATTTTTATTATTAAATAAAAACAACACTTGCATTTTTTTATAGGTTGAATTTTTGTAGATTTCTTCAAAATCTAATTTATCTGTTACTTCTATCGGTACTTCAATAATATTTAATACCAGCAATTGCTCTATTATAGATGAGGCATAAATAATAATTTTAGAATTTTTATCTGTTCCAAATGGTGTTAAGCTGGGCATTGGCATAAATTCGGTTTCCAATAATTGTTTATTTATTTTTCCGCCATCTGCTTTTAATAAAGAATCTAATTTAGGTTTTATAAGTTTTGGCTGTGCAATAAAATAATTCACATCACTTGAACTTACTAATGGTGCAACATTAAATTTGAAAACATCTTTAGATAAATCGACATAATTTTCGATGAATTTAGCACGGTCTTTTTTAGAAATTCTAAAGTAATCTTTTGAAGCTTTTCTAAAATAATAATTTTGTGCTAAGTATTTTAAAGCAAGAATATATTTGGAATCAACCACATTTTTTTGATTAATTACCGTATTGGAATCTGTTTGAGTTGAGTCGGTATTAATTGCTGGAACCACAAAAATAGTGTCAGCATGGGTTTTATAATTTTCATTAAAAATTGTAGCGCCATATTTAAACTTGCCTTTCCAATAAAAAGCTTTGAGTTTCTGGTTATTAATATCTTTTTTATACCATCTTCGATGTTTTAATCCCTTATTGTATCTTCCGTAAGTTTTTAGACTTTTATAAGCCCAATAGCCATCCTTAATACCATAATTATATACTCCCTTGGTAATTATAATACCATCTTCACCATATAGTGTCCATTCACCTTGAAGTTTGTCGTTTCCATAAATAGCTTTTATGCGTAGTTTGCCAGAAGGGTAAAAAATTCTTGTTATTCCATTTTGATGACCATTGGAATAATTTTTTTCAATAGCAACTACACTGGTGTCATTTGCAAAAACGGCTCTTTTAAGCTGGAAATAGTCTCCAATAGTTTCACGATAAATAACCTTGTAAGATATAAATGATGTGTCAACAGGAATTATTTCTTCGACAATAACCTGTGAAAAGGTGCTAGATGTAATTATAACAAGGACGAGAACTATCGTTAACCTAATTTTATTCATGCGCATACCTTTTTATACTTTATAAAAAACGATTAATTATTTTCAAAATAACTTAATTTGAAAATAATTATTAATCCTCCAAATTATAAGTTGTAAAATACTTATTAACTAATAACACTATGAAAGAATAATTTTGCTCATTTTTTCAGCTAAACTTAATCGATATTTTGAATACAAAGTTCTCTTTTCATTCTCAATTTATTCTTTACTTTTGTATATCTTATAAAAGCAATAGTTGTAACAATATAATACTCTATATTTTAAGCAGTTAAACATGGAAAATAAAAAAACAGTTGCTATTCTTTGTGCAGGTGGGCCTGCACCTGGTATTAATACCGTGGTTGCGGCAGTAACTAAAAGATTTTTGTCTGACCATTATCGAGTTATTGGTCTTAACCGAGGGTATAGCACACTTTTTAAAGATAAAACCGACTACATCGAATTAACCTATGAAATTGCTGACCGTATCTATTTAAAAGGAGGTTCTTATTTAAAGATGAGTAGATACAAACCAACAAAGGAAGAGTTTAACGATCGTTTTTTTAGAGAAGAAAATATTGTGCTTTTGGTTACAATTGGAGGAGATGATACGGCTTCTACCGCCAATCGAATAAGTGTTTTTTTGGAAGAGAATAATATTAAAATTCAAAACATACATGTTCCAAAAACAATCGATAATGATTTGCCTTTACCAACAGGAATTTTCACTTTCGGATTCCAAACAGCAAAAGACGAAGGTACAAGACTTGCTAAAACCATATTGGAAGATGCTCGATCTACTGATACTTGGTTCGTGGTTTCTGCAATGGGACGTACTGCTGGGCATTTAGCATTAGGCATAGGAAATGCATGTCATTATCCTATGATTATTATCCCTGAAATGTTTTACAAAACAAAAATTAGTTTTGATAAGATCATGAAATTAATTATTTCTACAATAGTTAAAAGAAAACTAATGGGAATTGAATTTGGTGGTGTTATTATTTCGGAAGGTGTATTTCATCATATCGACGAAGCCGATATGAAAACTTCAGGAATAATTTTTACTTATGACGCTCATGGACATCCAGAACTAGGCCTGTTGAGTAAATCTCATTTGTTTATCCAGCTTTTAGATGTAGAACTAAAAAAATTAGGATTGAAAATTAAATGCCGCCCTGTTGAAATTGGCTATGCAACAAGATGTGTTGATCCAATAGCGTTTGATCTTCGGTTTTGTACAACCTTAGGATATGCGGTAAAAGAACTTTATGATAATGGCGATTCGCGTTGCATCGTTATTTCTACTCCAATGGGTGAATATCAAGCACTTTCAATGGCAGATATTTCTAATGCTGATGGAATTATAACTCCTCGATTAGTTAATATGCAAAGTCAGGAAACCAAAAGCATGATGAGAAGTATGGAGTCGTTAACAACAATAGATTTAGATGGAGCAAAAGCTTATTTGCCTGATCCGGAAAATTATACCATGAAGAGTATTCTTGATATCGACCTTTAGATTTTAATTTATATTAAAGTATGCATATTTCGATTAGAAAAGCAACAAAAAATGATTTGCCTGCGGTTGTTGATTTAATAAAAGAATTAGCCGAATATGAGAAAGCACTTCACGAAGTTACGATAAGTGTGCATGAATTGGAAAAAGATGGGTTTAATGAAAATCCACTTTTTTGGATAATATTGGCTGAAGTAAATGATAAAATAGTTGGCATGTCGTTTTATTATATTCGTTATTCAACCTGGACAGGCAGAAATTTATATTTGGAAGATATTGTGGTAAAAGAACAATATAGAAAATTTGGGATAGGAAAATTGCTTTTTGAGGAAACCATTAAAGCTGCAAAAGAAATGAAAGTTCGACAAATGATATGGCAAGTGTTGGATTGGAATGAACCTGCATTAAATTTTTATAAAAAGTTTAATGCAGAACTAGATTCGGAATGGGTAAATGGAAAATTGAGGTTTAGCTAATGTAAAAATTAATGAATGTAAGAATGACAAGTAAATATAAGTGGTTTAACAAATGAAAGTATTTAAGTTTGGAGGGGCATCAGTAAAAAATGCAGAAGCGGTAAAAAATGTAGGCAAAGTCATTCAACTTTTTAAGGATGATTTAATTGTGGTAATTTCTGCGATGGATAAAACCACGAATGCATTAGAAAAAGTAGTGGATTCTTATATGAATAACGATGGAAAATCTTTTGAGAATCTTCAACCGGTAAAAGACTTTCATTACCAAATCATGGACGAGCTTTTTACGGATAGAAAACACCCGATTTTTGAAGAAATCCATAATACCTTTGTAGAGATAGAATGGGAAATAGAAGATGCTCCGACAAGAGGGTACGACTATGTGTACGACCAAATTGTATCTGTTGGAGAAATTATTTCTACAAAAATTATAAGTGCTTACCTAAATTCTATTGGGGTAAATAATACCTGGTCAGATGTTAGGAACATTATCCAAACCGACAATACTCATCGTGATGCTCGTGTAGATTGGGAATTGACCGAGAAATTGGTTCATGAAAAATTGACTAATTTTTTTAATCAAGCTACAAGAAAAATTATGATCACTCAAGGCTTTATCGGCTCTAGTTCCGAAAATTTTACCACCACATTGGGTCGTGAAGGCTCTGATTTTACAGCAGGAATTTTGGCGTATTGTATAGATGCAGAAAGCGTTACTATTTGGAAAGATGTTCCTGGAATGTTGAATGCTGATCCAAAGTGGTTTAATGATGCAGTTCAATTGCATAATATTTCTTATCACGAAGCCGTGGAATTAGCCTATTATGGAGCATCAGTAATCCACCCGAAAACCATAAAACCACTTCAGAACAAAAAAATTCCACTTTATGTGAAGTCATTTTTAAACCCCAGCCAAGAGGGTACTGTTATCAATAATAACTTAACACACGACGATGTTGTTCCATCGTTTATTGTCAAGAAAAACCAAGTATTAATTTCCATTGAATCGAAAGATTATTCTTTTATTATCGAAAATAATTTAAGCCAAATTTTTGGAATTTTTTCTGAAAGTGGAGTTAAAATAAATTTAATGCAAAACTCTGCAATTAGTTTTTCGGTGGTGATTGACTACAATTGTCAAAAATTACCTAACTTGCTAAATCAGTTGAAACCATTTTATAAATTGCTATATAACGATAATCTTGATTTGGTTACCATCCGACATTATAACACCGCTTCAATTGATAAAGTAATTCAAAAAAAACAAGTGCTTTTGGAGCAAAAAAGTAGAAATACCATTCGAATGGTATTAAAATAATTTCATCTTTTTAAGCTACAAATAAGCGTATTTTTAAAAAAATAAGTACATTAGTTGGATTAAAGTATTCTAATTTTAGAATACTAATTAATTAAAGGGGTGAAATACCCTTACTTTATTCTTTTATCGATATTTTTTTAGGGTTAGAAAGCTAAATAATTGATATTTTTTATGAATAATTTAATATAGGTATAATTATTTTTGATAAAAATAACACAATCATTGACACGTAAAACATTATAACAATGAAAATTCGGGCTCTTTTTTTTATTTTACTAGGTTCTTGCAATATGCTAATTACAAATGCACAAAATTTGGTGGTCAATCCAAGTTTTGAAACCTATGCACCCTGTCCAACTGGTCCTAGCGAATTGATTAATGCTGCAAATTGGCACGATCCGTACTTAAATATTGTAGGAGATACTTGTTCAACTTCCGATTTATACAACGCTTGTAATACATTTGGTTCTTTCGGAGTTGATGTTCCAGTAAACATTATGGGAAATCAACCTGCAAGAACAGGTAGTGGTTATGCAGGGATAATTATTTATGAAGGAATGTCATTGGCACCTGGTGATTGTAACTCACTTGGTGGTACTGGTTGGAGAGAATATTTATCAGGAGAACTTACTTCTCCTATGTCTGCTGGCCAGCAATATTGTGTTTCATTTTGGGTAAGTTTAGCTGATACCGTAAAATGGGGGTCAAATAATTTTGGGGTATATCTATCAACAACTCCATTGGCAATAAACTGTGGTAGTGTTGGTTCAAATTCCGATTTAAGTTCTTATGGAATCACTCCTCAATTGGTATATGCTGGAGCACCAATTTTAAACACAACTGGTTGGACAAAATTGCAATGGACCTATACAGCAGTGGGCGGAGAACAATACATTACATTGGGTAATTTTTACGGTAACTCTTCTACTAACTACGTTTGTTCAAACGTTAATGCCATGAATCCATACGCTTATTATTTTGTTGATGATGTAAGTGTGGTTTCTGGTGTTTGTTGTGATACCTTCGTAGATCCAGTACCTCCTTTATGTACAACAGATGCCCCAATTACCTTTAATCCGATAACGCCTGGAGGAACTTGGAGTTCCGTTCCAGTAACAACTGGATTAAATTCAACAACAGGAGTATTTAATCCAACAACGTCAGGAGCAGGAACTTTTGCTATTACATATACACTATCTTGTGGCGGCGTAACTAATTTTAATGTGGTTGTTGCTGTTTGTAGTTCAATGCAAGTATGTGTAGAAACCAATGGAGATTTATCCGTTTCTGGTGGCAATGGGCCATATACTTGGGCTTCTTGGACGGCTGGCTCTTCTACGCCAATTACCAACCAAACACAATGCGAATCTTGTGGATATTCATGGTTTGGGTTCCCTTTAAATCAATGTTTAGATGGAGCAACACCTGTTACTAGCTGTAATTCACCAGCAGCCTGGGTTAATTTTGGTTCAGGAGTTACAATAACTCCTCCTGGAGGATCAGACACCATTAGGGTTACTGATAATTTTGGGGTTGTTACCACAATTAATGGAATAGGTTCTTTGCCTTCGTGTAGCATGATTTGTGATGCCACAATAACTCCTGCAGGTCCTTTTTGTGTTAATGCCTCGTCAATTAATTTCTCTGCTGCTCAGACGGGTGGCACATGGTCTGGAACTGGTATTACGAATGCTAGCTTAGGAACCTTTAATCCTGCTACTGCAGGAATAGGAAATCACATCATTACCTATACTTTAGCTTGTGGTGATGTTGATACTGAAACGATAGTTGTTAACGCACTTGACAATGCTAGTTTTAGTTACACACCAACAAATTTTTGCTTATCCGACCCAAATCCTTCCCCAACACTTACTGGTGTTTCTGGTGGAACATATACCATAAACAATAGTGGGGTTATTAATGCAAGTACTGGACAAGTAAATATTGCAAGCTCTGGTGTTGGCTCATTTACCATTACCTATAATACCAATGGAACTTGTCCAAATTCGCAAACATTTAATATTACCATTTCTGCAACAAATAATGCAACAATAACTCCAGCAGGACCATTTTGTGAAAATGCATCAGCAATAAATTTAGTGGCAGCATCAACTGGAGGAACATGGACAGGAACAGGAATTACCAACTCAACTTTAGGCACATTTAATCCAACTACTGCTGGACCTGGAAGTCATATTATTACTTATACCATTTCAGGGTCTTGCGGAACTAGTGATACGGAAACAATAGTAGTTAATGCTGTTGACAATGCTGCGTTTAGCTATTCGTCATCAAGTTTTTGCTTAACAGATCCAAATCCAACTCCAACTATTGTTGGGGTAAGTGGGGGTACTTTTGCAATTTCTGGTGTTGGTGTAATTAATCCATCAACAGGAGAAGTGAATATTTCAAACTCTGGGGCTGGATCTTTTACTATAACCTATAGCACAAATGGGGCTTGCCCAAGTTCACAAACATTTAATATAAATATTAATAATTGTACGTTTCCATTACCAGTAGCAAATTTTGCTGCTTCACAATCAAATATTTGTGCAGGACTTTGCATAAATTTTACTGATTTGAGTACAAGTTCTGCAGTAGCTGGAATCACTTCGTGGGCTTGGACTTTTACAGGGTCAACAACCGCTACTTCTGCTTCTCAAAACCCAACAAATATCTGTTATAGTGCAGCAGGAACTTATCAGGTAGTGTTAACTGTAACAGATGCAAATGGTTCAGATACAGAAACCAAGGTTGGCTATATCACTGTATCCAGTTGTACAACACCTACTGCATTAATTAATGTTTCAGACACCATGGTGTGTTCTGGAAATTGTATAACGGTGGCTAATACTAGTTTGAACGGAACATTATGGCAATGGTCATTTCAAAATGGGAATCCATCAACATCTGCAAATCAACACCCAGGGACAATATGTTTTGATAGCTTAGGAGTTCAAGAAATAAAATTAGTTGTTTCCAATACCTATGGTATCGATTCCATGTCTCAATTTATAAATGTAGTACAAACTCAATACGTTACAACTGGAAATGATACTACCATACAATTAGGGCAATCGGTTGGTTTAAATGCAAATGGAGTTGTAAATGGGATATATACATGGACACCATCAACAGATTTAACTTGTGTTGGCTGTTCAAACCCAACATCAACACCAACAGAAACCATCACCTATACAGTAATCACAGCCGATTCAAATGGGTGCTCATCAATAGATAATATCACGATATACGTAGAGTTTCAAAACGTAATATTTGTACCAAACATTTTTTCTCCAAATGGAGATGGGGTCAACGATATTCTATATGTAAGAGGAATGGGAGTATCCAATTTAAAATTCTTTTTGTATGATAGATGGGGAGAGAAAGTATTTGAAACTACAAGTTTAGATAAAGGATGGGATGGTACATTTAGAGGTAAAGAGATGAATAAAGCCGTATTTGTTTATTACCTAGAAGCAACCTTTCTAGATGGTAAGCAAGTAACCCAAAAAGGCGATATAACATTAGTTAAGTAAATTTTAAAGAGGAAAGAAATGATAACAAGGAATCAATCAATAAAATGGCTTACCATTACACTGTTAACAATTGTTAATTTTCAAATTTCAATAACAACATGTAAAGCCCAAGATATACATTTCACCATGTTTGACGCCATGCCTGTAACAACCAATCCAGCCACGACAGGAGTTTTTAATGGCGGGTTTAGAGGAGTGTTAAATTATAGAAGTCAATGGGGAACTATAGGTAATCCCTACAAGACCTATTCAGTAATGATAGATGGAGGAATTCTTAAAAATAAATGGAAAAGTGGGTACTTTGGAATAGGATTAGGTGCCTATAGCGATGTGGCAGGAGAGACCCAATTTGGCACCACAAAAGTTAACCTATCCTTGTCAACAGTGCTATACTTAGATGAAAAAAATTCAGCATCAGTAGGGTTTTTAGGGTCATGGGCACAAAATAGCATAAAAGGAGATAATTTGCGCTGGGACACACAATTTAATGGTCAGACCTATGATGCAACAACACCAAGTTTGGAGAGCTTCCAATTTGAAAACGCATCGTATTTAGATTATTCAGCAGGAGCCTTGTGGGCATATGGAGAAAGTACCAAAACACTCAGTTCTATCGATAACTTTACCATGCAAGCAGGAATAGCGTTCTATCATGTAACCCGACCAAGCCAAAAAGTAGAATTTGGAGCTTTAGATAAGCTGTATTCGAAATGGGCTATTCATGCCGAATCGTTAATTGGGCTATTTAATTCAAGATGGGCGCTTAAGCCAAAAATGGTGGTATATCTACAAGGACCGTCAAGAGAAATAATAGGTGGCATACTTGCGAGATACATGCTAAAAGAAGAGTCAAAATATACAGGTATTTTCAAAGAAATGGCTATTTCATTTGGCTCGTATTATAGAGTTGGAGATGCATTTTCACCATCGGTAGAATTTGAAACAGCAGGATTAGCATTAGGCGTAGCATACGACATGAATATCTCCGATTTATCCACAGCAACTGGAGGGAGTGGTGGTCCAGAGGTTTATCTAAAATATATAGCGGTTGCATTTGGATATGGAAAAGGCACTAAATCGAACGCTAGGTTTAATTAAAATTCCAATTTTTTTAACTTAAAATTATTAATTAGCTAATTTCGTCGAATGAAAAAAATTGGAGTATTAATATTTTTTTTAGGAATTTCTGTCCTATGTTTTTCTCAATCTAATATTGAGTTTAATAAATCCAACTTCAAATCAGATGTTGCTGGTTTTAAAGATGCTATAAAAAATGTTCAATTAGGTGACGCCAATTATTTTCGTTCTGTTTATGCCAAAGCATTAGATTATTATATTTTAGCAAACAAATTTAATCCTAACAATGCCGAATTGAATGCTAAAATTGGTGATTGTTATTTAAAATCGTCTAATCGTTCTCAAGCGATAGATTATCTAAAAAAAGCGTACCAACTTGATGCTAAAATTGATGGGTATTATGTCTTTTTGTTTGGGAAAGCTCATCATCTTAGAAACGAATTTGACGATGCCATAAAATATTATAAACTTGCCAAAATAAATGGTAGCAAGTTTGAATCACAATTAAATGCTTTAGCTGACACAAAAATTGCCGAATGTACATCAGGTAAAAAATTAATAAAGCTTCCAATAAATGTTAAAATAGAAGCCTTACAATCTGCTGTAAATACTGAATTCGAAGAGTATGTGCCAGTAATTAATGCAGATGAATCAGAGTTGTATTTTACATCTCGACGCCCAAATACAATTGGAGGTGCAATTGATCCAAACATTAGCGATTTTTATGAAGATATTTATTTCTCAAAAAAAGACAATGGTGATTGGAGTAAAGCAGTTAATCTAGGGGCTCCAGTTAATAGTCAATTTCATGATGCCACTGTAGGTTTGTCGCTTGACGGTCAAAAATTGTTTTTATACCGCGATAATAAAAAAGGTGATGGAAATATTTATGTTTCTGAAAAACAAGGCAATAAATGGACCGAGCCTAAAGAATTACCTGAGCCTATAAATTCAAAATATCAAGAAACATCAGCCTGTTATTCGTTTGATGGAAATACTATTTATTTTGTTAGTAATCGACCTGATGGAAAAGGTGATAAAGACATTTATAAAGCAACGAAAGATGCAGGTGGTATTTGGGGAAATGCCGAAAACTTAGGTAATATGATT
Source organism: Vicingus sp. (assembly GCA_036171675.1). GTDB lineage: Bacteria > Bacteroidota > Bacteroidia > Flavobacteriales_E > Vicingaceae > Vicingus. The sequence continues at coordinate 14,116 of JAVHRO010000121.1, forward strand.
AATACCAACCAAGATGAAGATGCTGTTTTTCTTCATCCAGATGGTAAAACGTTATATTTTAGTTCTAAAGGGCACGGCTCAATGGGAGGTTTTGATGTGTTTAAAAGCACGTATGAAAAAGGTAAATGGAGTACTCCTCAAAATATTGGTTTCCCAATAAACTCAGCTGATGATGACGTGTGTTTTGTGTTGACCGCAAGTGGTGATTATGGCTATTATACGTCTATAAAACCAGAAGGAAAAGGAAAACGAGATGTTTATAAAGTGAGTTTTTTGGATGAATTGAATAAGCCAAAATTAACCTTGTTAAAAGGAACCATTACCGACAAAAAAACAGGTGAGCCTTTAAAAGCCACTATAGAAATTTATGACAATGACAATGGGAAATTAGTAGGAGTTTTTGAATCAAATAGTACTACTGGAAAATACATGGTTTCATTGCCTGCTGGGGTTAATTATGGCTTAAGTGTTAAAGCTCCTGGCTATCTTTTCTATTCCGAAAATTTTAATATAGCCAAAGATGCCGCCTTTAAGGAGGTGGTTAAGGATATTGGATTAGATAAATTGGAAGTAGGTAAAAAGGTGGTATTAAAAAATATTTTTTATGAATACAATAAATCAAGTCTAACATCAGCTTCATTTAATGAATTGAATAAAATTATTGAGTTGTTAAATAGTAATCCAAAAATTAAAATTGAAATTTCGGCACATACCGATTCTAGAGGCAGCGACGCGTATAATAACAATTTGTCACAAGAAAGGGCTCAATCTTGTGTAGATTACTTAGTGTCTAAAAATGTAGACCAAAATAGGCTAATAGCCAAAGGATATGGTAAAAAACAATTGTTAATTTCCGATATAGAAATTGCCAAAATTTCAACTGAAGAAGCTAAGGAAGAAGCTCATCAGCAAAATAGACGAACAGAGTTTAAAATTGTAGAAAATTAGTTGGTATTGAAAATATCCTTACCTAACTATTTGGTTATAAGATAAAATTACTATCTTTGCCATCCTTAAAAAAATTAGTATTAACAAAAAATAAATTGGAAATGACAAAACGTTATGAAACTGTTTTCATTTTAACTCCCGTTTTATCTGCAGATCAGGTAAAGGAAACAGTTGTAAAATTTAAACAAACACTAAAAGATGGTGGCGCAAAACTGCTACATGAAGATGATTGGGGACTAAGAAAATTAGCCTATCCAATTCAAAAAAAATCAACCGGTTTTTACCATTTGTTCGAATACGAAGCTGAAGGTGATTTTATTGCTACTTTAGAAATAGGATTGAAAAGAGACGAAAAAATTATGCGTTTTCTTACAGTTTCTATGGATAAGCATGCAATTGCATTCGCAGAATCTCGTAAAAACAGAAAACCAGTACAAGCTTAAGTTGAACTTTTAAAAATCTAAAAATCATGTCAGAAAATACATCAGACGTAAGATATCTTACCCCACCCAACATTGAATTACAAAAAGAAAAATATTGTAGATTCAAAAAAAATAAAATTAAATATATCGATTACAAAGACGAAAAATTTTTACTTGCATTTGTAAACGAACAAGGTAAATTGTTACCACGAAGAATTACTGGAACATCGTTAAAATATCAACGAAAAGTTGGTCAAGCAATTAAAAGAGCTAGACACATCGCTTTAATGCCTTATGTGGCAGATATGTTAAAATAATTTAAGGAGGCATTAAACTATGAAAATTATATTAAAAGACAACATCGATAACCTAGGGTTTAAAGATGAAATAGTTACGGTAAAAGATGGTTACGGAAGAAACTTTTTAATACCAAGAGGTCTAGCTAGCATTGCTACCAAATCAACTTTAAGAGTTCACGAAGAAAACTTAAAACAAAGAGCCGTAAAAGATAAAAAAATTAAAGACGAAGCTGTTAAAACTGCCGAAACATTGAAAGCTGCAAAAGTTGTGGTTGGTGCAAAAGCTGGTGAAAACGGTAAAATATTTGGTTCAGTTAATACCATTCAATTAGCTGAAGCTATTGAAAAATTAGGATTAACAATCGACAAAAAATACATTAGAATTAAAGGTGAAACCATCAAAGCGTTAGGTTCTTACGAAGCAGATGCTAGATTGCATAAAGATGTAGAGGTTACTTTTAAGTTTGATGTGGTAGAAGATAAGTAATTATTTTTTTGCTACTTAAAAATATAATTGTATCTTTGTAATTCAAAATAAAGAAGGTGTAAGAGGGGACGTAAGTCCCCTCTTTTTATGATGAAAAATGATAACTAAAGAACAAATATTAGTACTACTAAAAGATAAGCTTGTCGAAAGTCAAGTTTTTGTTGTAGAATTAGAAATTAAGTCTGGCAACAATATTTATTTAGAAATTGATAGTATTAAAGGTGTTAGTATTAAGGATTGTGTTGATTTTAGTCGTCAAATAGAACATAATTTAGATAGAGAAACTGAAGATTTTGAGTTGCACGTATCTTCTCCTGGATTGGATAAACCGTTAAGAGTATTTCAACAATATGTAAAAAATATTGGTAGAGAGTTAAAAATTGTGCTTACAAACAATGAACTACTTGAAGGTAAACTAAAAGAAGTGAATTCAGAGGAAATAGTGATAACCTATACCTTAATAGAAAAAATTGAAGGTAAAAAGAAAAAACAAACAACAATAAAAGAAGAAACAATACCATTTACCAAAATAAAAGAATCAACAATAATTATATCGTTTAAATAATTTTTACATGGAAAGTTTAAGCTTAATAGACTCGTTTCAGGAATTCAAAGAATTCAAAGATATTGATAGAGCTACCCTAATGAGTATTTTAGAAAGTGTTTTTAGAAGCACAATAAAAAGGAGATTTGGCGATGATTCCAATTTCGACTTTATCGTAAATGTGGATAAAGGTGACCTTGAGATATGGCGTAACCGAGAAATAGTTCCTGATGGTGAAGTAGAAGATGAAAACAAAGAAATAGCCTATTCTGATGCTATAAAAATTGAACCTGATTTTGAAATAGGTGAAGAAGTATCTGAAGAAGTAAAAATGAATGATTTTGGACGTAGAGCAGTATTATCTCTTCGTCAAAATTTAATGTCGAAGGTGCTTGAATTAGAAAAAGACAATCTGTATAAACAATATAAAGATCGAGTTGGAGAATTAATTACTGGAGAAATTTATCAAGTGTGGAAAAGAGAAATTCTTATTTTGGATGATGAAAACAATGAATTAATTTTACCTAAAAATGAGCAAATAAATAGTGATAGATATAAAAAAGGTGATACCGTAAGAGCCGTTGTAGTTCGAGTAGAAATGAAAAACAACAAACCGCTAATTATCTTATCTCGAACATCGCCTTTATTTTTAGAAAGATTGTTTGAACTTGAAGTTCCTGAAATTTATGATGGACTTATTACCATTAAAAAAATTGTTCGTGAACCAGGAGAAAGAGCCAAAGTAGCTGTAGAATCATATGATGATAGAATAGATCCAGTAGGAGCTTGTGTTGGTATGAAAGGGGCTAGAATACATGGTATTGTTAGAGAATTACGTAATGAAAACATTGATGTAATTAACTATACCACAAATACCGATTTATACATTCAGCGAGCATTAAGCCCAGCAAAAATTACGGCAATTAAATTAGATAGAGAAACCAATAGAGCTGAAGTATTTTTAAAGCCAGATCAAGTTTCACTTGCAATTGGTAAAGGCGGGCATAATATTAAATTAGCTGGCAAACTAGTTGGCTTTGAAATAGATGTTTACCGTGATATGGAAAATGACGTAGATGATGTTGCATTGGATGATTTCTCTGATGAAATAGAAGCATGGGTTATTGCAGAGCTTAAATCTATCGGTTGTGATTCGGCAAAAAGTGTGTTGGAATTATCGGTAGAAGAATTAGTAAAACGAACAGATTTGGAAATTGAAACCGTAGAAGATGTAATGAGTATTCTACGTGCAGAATTTGAAAATTAATAATATCTCAAGTTAAGAAATTAATTCTTAGCTTGAGTTTTTCTGGAGTATAAATCTCCACAACAAAATATCGTTGATATTTAAAAAGAGTAAAATAATATGTCTGACGGAACAACAGTAAAAAGATTAAGTAAAGTAGCTAGAGAGTTTAACGTAGGAATAAACACTTTAGTGGATTTTCTTTCATCAAAAGGTGTTCAAATAGAAAATAATCCTAACTCAAAAATTGATGAAAATGCGTATCGAATTTTGTTAGGCGAATTTCAATCTGAAAAAAGTGTAAAAGAGGAATCAAAATTGGTTTCAATTGGAACCCAAAAAGAAACTATATCACTTGAAGGACACGATGTTAAACCAGCTGAAAAAATTGAGGTTAAACACACAGAGCCTACACCGCAACCATCAATTAAAGAAACTCCTAAAGAGGAAGAAATAAAAGTAGTGGGTAGAATTGATCTTTCTGCGTTAAATTTAAAAACTCGTCCTGATAAAAAAGTAAAAATAAAAGAAGAGCCAATTGCTCCAGCGCCGATAGAAGAATCACCTATTGCAGTCGTTGAAGAAAAAGTAGAGCAAAAAACGAATGTTCGTGAGGAAATTGAGACACGTTATGAAAAAATTGCTTCACCAAAAATTCTAGGAAAAATTGAATTACCTGTAGAACGCAAGATTGAGAAAAAACCTACTCCAGCCATACCAAATACTAATAATGGCGATAAAAAACCAGTAAATAACCAACAAGATTTAAACAAGAAGAAGAGAAAAAGGATAGAACGTAAAATTGATGTAAATACTACACAAAAGAAACCACCTTTTAAAGGAGCGACTACCAATGCTGGAAAAGTTGAACGAAAAGCAGAGCTTACAGAACAGCAAATTCAGGATCAGATTAAAGAAACTCTTGCTAAATTAACTAGTGGAGGTGGTAAAAGTAAAGCATCGAAATATCGTAGAGAAAAACGTCAAGCCGTTAGTGAACAAACTCAAAAAGATGTTGAACAATCAGAAGTAGATAAAAAAACGCTAAAAGCCACTGAATTTGTTTCGGTTAGCGAAATAGCAAAGATGATGGATATTGGCGTTAACGACATTATCGGTGCGTGTATGAGTCTTGGTATGTTTGTTTCAATTAATCAACGACTAGATGCCGAAACCATTGCAATCATTGCTGAAGAATATGGTTTTAAAGTGGAATTTGTTTCGGCAATTGAAGAAACAGAAACACTTTTAGAAATAAAAGACGATGAAAAAGATTTAACTGAAAGATCACCAATTGTAACCGTAATGGGGCATGTAGATCATGGTAAAACTTCATTATTGGATTATATCCGAAAAGCGAATGTGATAGCTGGAGAAGCTGGTGGAATTACACAGCATATTGGCGCCTATTCAGTGGAACTTAAGAATGGAAAAAAAGTTACTTTCTTAGATACACCTGGTCACGAAGCCTTTACAGCCATGCGTGCTAGGGGTGCTCAAGTTACTGACGTTGTAATTGTTGTAATTGCCGCTGATGATAGCGTAATGCCTCAAACAAAAGAAGCAATAAATCATGCTCAGGCAGCTGGCGTACCGATAATCTTTGCAATTAATAAAATTGATAAGCCTGGTGCTAATCCAGATAAAGTTCGCGAAGAATTATCGCAAATGAATATTTTAGTTGAAGAATGGGGCGGAAAATACCAATCACAAGAAATTTCTGCTAAATTGGGAAAAGGAGTTGAAGAATTATTGGAGAAGGTAATTTTAGAAGCAGAAATGTTGGATTTAAAGGCGAACCCAGATAGAAATGCTATTGGTACTGTTATTGAATCCGAATTAGATAAAGGAAGAGGATATGTTTCAACAATCTTAGTCCAAACAGGAAGTATGAAACTTGGTGATGCTATTTTAGCTGGTTGTTATAGTGGTAAAATTAAAGCCATGTTTAACGAACGTGGTCAAAATGTTAAATTAGCTGGACCGTCTACGCCTGTATCTATTCTTGGTTTAAATGGAGCTCCTAGTGCTGGTGATAAATTTCATATCATGGATGATGAGAAAGCTGCTAGAGTTATTGCAGAGCGTCGTTTACAGTTACAAAGAGAACAAGGTGTTCGAACTCAAAAACATATTACACTTGACGAAATTGGTAGACGACTAGCAATTGGTGACTTTAAAGAATTAAATATCATTATAAAAGGTGACGTTGATGGTTCTATCGAAGCACTTTCTGACTCGTTACAGAAATTATCAACTGATCAGGTTCAGGTAAACGTAATTCATAAATCAGTTGGTCAAATTAGTGAATCTGATGTAATGTTAGCGGCAGCTTCAGAAGCCATTATTATTGGTTTCCAGGTTCGTCCCTCAGTAAATGCCCGAAAAATTGCTGAACGTGAACAAATTGATATTCGATTGTATTCTATTATTTACGATGCAATTAACGAATTAAAAGACGCAATGGAAGGTATGTTGGCACCTAAATTCGAAGAAAAAATTGTTGCTACGGTTGAAATTAGAGAAGTATTTAAAATTTCTAAAGTGGGAACCATTGCAGGTTGTATGGTGTTAGATGGTAAAATAGATCGTAAAAACAAAATAAGATTAATCCGTGAAGGAATTGTTGTATTCACGGGTGAATTAGGTTCATTAAAACGATTTAAAGATGATGTGAAGGATGTATCGAAAGGTTATGAGTGCGGATTAAATATTAATAATTATAACGATATTAAAGAAAATGATATTGTTGAAGCCTTCGAAATGGTTGAGGTAAAACAAAAATTGAAGTAAAATAATTAGTTTAAATCAAAAAAAATAACCTAAAAGAAACCTTTAGGTTATTTTTTTTGATTTAGTACATCATATAATTCTTTAGGAAACTCTTGTGCATTTGCCCAAAATTCGAGTTCAATAGAGCAAAGCCCAACAGATTTTCTACGTATGTTTAGCTCTTCTGGTTTATCAATGCAATTGGCTATTTTAGCACAATATGAGGTTTTAAAAATAGTAAAGTAGATTTGAGGTTGAGCTAACGCTGTTTTTGAAATGTCGGTTAAATAAGCGAGATAATAGGGAGGAAGATTCCCTAACACCATCTCCTTTTTAATTTGTTGTACGATGGGTTCCCAAATACAATTTACCTGAAATAATTCGTCAATTTTTTGATTTTTGTATTTTAGCATAAACATCGCAGTATTAGATGCGTCGCCTACTTTTTCTTGTGTTGGGAATCCTTTGTCAATAATTAATTGAGCAAGTTTGAAGAAATTAATTGAATCTTGTTTAATCTCTGCTTTCCATTGGTCCAATGAATCTTTAGTCTCAAACTCTTCATAAACCTCATCGCCATCAATAACTGTTACTTTAAATTTTCGTGTAGTTAAACTTGCCTTTTGTAATTCAACAATTTGTTTATAATAAACGGAATCTATTTTTATTTTAAGTTCTTCCTCAAGTGATACATTGTGCCATTTATCGTAATTTACATTAAAAATTAAATACAAATGATTTTCTCGAAATTTATCCAAATCGTACATGTTTTCAACCTGTTGTTTGGTGATGCCTTTTTTCACTGCTTTTTCTAAATAAAACAATGTTTTATCGAATTGGTTATTCAGTGAATACGCTCTGGCGAAGAAAAATAATTCGTCTTTTTTAACAAATTTATTGTCTTTTAACGAATCAATAGTTTCGACGGCTTTATAGTAGATGCCTCTGTTATAATTGCCAGTTGTTGTTTTATAAAAAGTATCGAAACGGTAATGTTCTTCAATAAAATTTTGAGCGTTTAAATATGGTGTTGTTATGAGAATAATAAACAAGAAGAGGCTTTTCATATAATCAAATGTAGCGATAATTTTAAAACAAAAAACGCCCCTTAAAAAGGAGCGTTTTAAAGTTTAACCTATCAAAATTAAACCAAACTAAAACTTAAAAGTAAGTCCCACTAAGAAGTTAGTACCCGCTTGAGGGTAGTAAAAGTTTTCTGTTATTAATCCATCGTACAAATAGCTGTAAGTGTAACCGTTGCTACTGTATAGGTTGTTAAATAAATTATTTACCAATAGGTTAAACGAAATTTCTCTCATTTTTTTAGGAAAAATACTATAGCTTAATCTACCATCAACAGTTTGATATGCCTCGATAACTCTTTTATCGTTGCTAGTATTATCTAAAAATTGTTTGTCCACATATTTACTTTGTAGCATCAAACTCAATGTTTTCAATGGTTTATACTCAATTCCGGCAGAAGCAATTACGTTTGGTGAAAACGCAATATCAGTATTTTTATAGTGATTTTCAACCACATCATAGCCGTTGGTATAATCGTATAGCACTTCAGTAAATTTGTCTATTTTGTTTTGTGATAGCGTGGTATTAAAGTTAAACGATACTTTTTTGCTAATTAAGAAATTGCCTGAAAGTTCAATTCCGGTGCGTAAACTTTTGTCTACATTAGTTCGTATTGATGAACCAACATCATTTAATTCACCTGTTAAAATCAACTGATTGGTGTAATCCATAAAGTAGAAGTTTGCTTGAATTATTGCTTTTTTTAGTTTAACATCAATTCCTGCTTCATAGTCTATCATGGTTTCGTGTTGAGGTTGTTTGTTAGTAGGATTATCTAAAAAATCATCGCGAACGGGTTCTCTATTTCCAACACTTACTGAAGCATAGGTTCTTATTTTGTCATTAAATTGATAAGTAAGACCTCCTTTTGGATTAAAAAAAACAAAGTTGGTGTCAATGCTTAGCTGCCTTAAATTATTATCAGTTCCTTTTGTTGAATAATTAACAGTTCTTACTTGTAAATCGGTAAATAAGGTAAGTTTGTCTAAAATCAAATAATTGATTTTCAAGTAGTTGTTTAAATCTTTTTTATTTGCGTCGCTATTATAGTATCGATAGCCTTTGCCTACATTGTTGGCAAAGCGCATCCAAATTAATTCTCCAAAATGTCTTCCATCATAATTATTATATCCCCCTCCTAAAATTATGGAAAGTTTTGAATTAGTGTAGTTTATACTGTATGTTGCTCCGTAAAAATCATTATCAAGCCATAATCTTCGTATTAAATCGGTGGTAGAAATAGTATCAGTTCCAATCACTAAATTAGCTAACCCATAATTGCTAAAAGCACCATCTTTTTTAAATTGCTCGTAATAACCTCGTCCATAGGTATAGTGTAAAGCCGCATTAGCCGATAATTTATTGGAGAACTGATGTGTAAACAATACTTGAACATGGTCTTGGGCATAATTGTCAACTTCATTTTGATATTGATAGTAATTGTACGTTCTTCCAGCATTCAATAAGTTGTATGTTTGAACAGAATCTAACCCATTATTTATTGCATGTGTTTCCATATCATTTTTGTTGCCGCTGATTCTACTTTCTGGCGTTCCCCACCACGATTGATAAGTAACTTCTTTTCCGGCAAAGTAGACAAGTTTTAAAGAGGTTTTATCAGCAAAATAGCCTCCCGAAAGGTAGTAACTTCTTAAATCAGAAGTAGCTCTATCAATATAGCCGTCAGATTTAAGATACGATGCTCTGGCATCAAATGCCCAATGTTCGTTAATTAAACCTGTTCCAAATTTTACGGTGTATTTTTGAGTGTTAAAAGAACCATAAGAAGTCGACAATTCTCCATAAGATTTCTCTTTTAGAGTTGTACTTTGTAAATTAACTGTTCCGCCAAAAGCTCCCGCACCATTAGTTGATGTGCCTACTCCCCTTTGTATTTGAATATTTTCAGTACTCGACGCAAAATCGGGCATATTCACCCAAAACGTACCTTGCGATTCGCCATCATTAATAGGAATACCATTAACCGTTACATTAATTCTTGTTGCATCGGAACCACGTAAACGAAAACCTGTATATCCAACACCTGCACCAGCATCGCTCGTTGATACCATAGATACAGCGTTTTGTAATAAAAATGGAATGTCTTGCCCGAGATTGGTTTTTTCTAATTCATTAAAAGTAATGTCACTATGAGCAATAGGGGAATTTTCTTTAACTCTTGTCGCAGTTACCATAAATTCGTCGAGGGTTTGTCTACTTTCTTTTAAAACTACATTATATTCTCGGTTTTCAGTCAAATTTTCAACGGATATTAATTTGCTTTCGTACCCTATATAACTTATTTCTAAGCTATAATTACCTGTATTTAGGTTGTTCAATTTAAAATTCCCGTTGTTATCCGTTGACGTTCCTTTGTACGAATTTAAAATTTTGATAGTGGCACCTACAACAGGGTTTGACAAAGAGTCTTTAATTGTTCCGTAAACGGAATACTGAGCGATACTATTTAATGTAATAAATAGTGTGGTCGCCAAAAAAATAATTTTTTTCATTTTACATTTTTTTTGACAAACGCTGGGGCTAAACATTTGTATTGTTTAACTTTTTTTTGTTTTTCAATCCTACCTACGCCGGCATTATCCGGATCAGGTTTATTTTTCTAATTTCTTAGAAAAAATGGGTATAATCTCAGCCTGAAAAGTAAGGCACCCCAATGAGATGGTACAAATGTAAAACTTATATTAAACTATCTACTATTTCGACACACTTTTTTATTCGAGCTTCAAGATTTCCAGAAATGATATAATAATTGAACTTATTTTGTTGAAGTATTTCTAAGTATTGTTTAAAAATTCGTTGACGATCTTTAAGGTTAGGATGTTCTCTTAATGGATCTGCATGCCAAGGAATGTCAATGTCGCATAGGAAGAAAATTTTATCTTTTGACGAATCTATTTCCTTTTCTATCCAATCTATTTGTTTGTTGTATTTTTCATGAATCCACACTTTAAAAACGGTTAGGTCAGTATCTAAAAAGAGATGTTTTGATTTTGAACTATCGGCTTCATTTTCTTTTTTTAGCTGAAGTTGAGCCATTTTCAATACATCATCAAACTCGTATGGTTTGCCTAATTTTTCTAAATACTCACGAGCGTATTCTTTTACCCAAGTGGTATTATAATGTTGAGCTAATAAGTTTGTGAGCGTTGATTTTCCTGTAGATTCGGGTCCTGTTAATACAATTTTTTTCATTTTTTTATTAAGGTTAATTTTCTCCATTGATAATAACCATAAATAGCAATAAATGAATACGAAAACATGAGCAGGGCATAAATTTCTAATCCTCTAATAAAGTAAAGATAAGTGGAAACTAAATCAATAATAACCCAATAAATCCAATTAGCAATCCATTTCTTTGCCGTTAAATAGGTGGCTATAAAGCTAAAAATAGTAGTAAATGAATCGGTTAATGGCTTTTGGGAAGCTACGAAAAATGTGCTTATAATTGAATAAAGCATAAATGATAAAAAAACACCTAAAGCAATAATTATTAAATTTTTTATCCAACCAAAATGATAAACTTCGTTATGTTTAACCTGATTTTTCCAGGTTATCCAACCATAAATACCAGCAATTACATAGAAAAGATTTAAAACAGCTTCACCATACAATTTTGCATAAATAATGAATAGATAAATACTCAAAGCAGAACCCAAAATACCAAAAATCCAACACCAGTTGCTATTTTTGGCTGCAAGAATAACATATACAATGCCTAGAATTACAGCAATAATTTCGAGCAATAATGCCATTATATTAAATGTCTAGTGCACCATTAAGCACTTTCATTACAAAAATCATTTTTCCGTATTTTTCAAATGAAGTTTTAATCTCTTGTTGAAGAATTGGCATTACCTCGTCAATTTCACCAACGATATGCGTACTAGTGGCATTGGTTTTTACAAGAATATTTTTGTGATTATTTAATCGGTCAATAAAATTTTTGATGGGTGGAATGTACTCTGCATTTAATGGGTAATTACTAATTTCTATCGTTGTTTTCATATGTAATTTTTTTTCAAAAGTAGTATAAAAAAATCCCATTCGACTTTTGACGAATGGGATTTTATTTTTTGGTTAATCTAGGTTGTTAAACTAATTGAGTTTTTACAACCTTAGAAAGAATTTGGTTGAATGTTTCACTAGGACGCATTGCTTTGTTTACTTTTTCAAGATTTGGATAATAATATCCTCCAATATCAACTGGTTTACCTTGAGCCTTAGTTAATTCATCAATAATTTTAGTTTCATTTGCTTCTAAATCTTGAGCTATTTTAGTAAAACAAGCTTGTAAATCCAAGTCTTTTGTTTGTTTTGCTAATGCTTCAGACCAATACATAGCTAAATAGAAATGACTACCTCTATTGTCTAATTCACCAACATTTCTTGAAGGAGACTTGTCATTATCAAGGAATTTTTCAGTTGCAGCATCTAACGTATCGGCCAAAATTTTAGCCTTTGCATTTTTAGTTGTTTCACTTAAATATTCTAAAGAAACGGTTAAGGCCAAAAATTCACCTAACGAATCCCAACGTAAATGACCTTCTCTTATGAGTTGTTCTGCATGTTTTGGGGCAGAACCTCCAGCACCTGTTTCAAATAAACCACCACCATTCATCAAAGGTACGATAGATAACATTTTAGCACTTGTGCCAACTTCTAAAATAGGGAAAAGGTCGGTTAAATAATCTCTTAACACATTTCCAGTAACAGAAATGGTATCTTTTCCAGCTCTAATTCTTTCTAAGGTAAATTTCATGGCATCAACTAACGACATGATGTGAATTTCTAAACCTTTGGTATCATGATTTGGTAAATATTTTTTTACTTTTTCTATGATTAACGAGTCGTGAGCTCTTTGAGGGTCTAACCAAAATATGGCAGGAGTTTGTGATGCTCTTGCTCTTGAAACAGCCAATTTTACCCAATCTTGAATGGGCGCATCTTTAGCTTGGCACATTCTAAAAATATCTCCTTCGCTAACTTTTTGTTCCAGTAAAACTTTACCAGAATCATCGATTACTTTCACTGTTCCCGCTGATGAAATAATAAATGTCTTATCGTGAGAACCGTATTCTTCAGCGGCTTGAGCCATTAAGCCTACATTTGGCACACTACCCATTGTTTTGGGATCAAAAGCACCATTTTTTTTACAATCATCAATAACTACCTGATAAAAATCTGCATAACACGTATCTGGGATAACAAATTTGGTGTCTTTTGCTTTTCCATCAACTCCCCACATTTTTCCTGAAGTTCGTATATATGCAGGCATTGAAGCATCAATAATTACATCGTTTGGCATGTGTAAGTTGGTAATGCCTTTGTCAGAATTAACCATTGCTAACTCAGGGCTAATTGCATAACATGCGTTAATATCGTTTTCAATCGCTAATTTTTCAGCTGCAGGCAACGTGCTGATTTTTGAATATAAATCGGCTAAACCGTTGTTAGGGTTAATGCCTAATTTTTGAAAAGTTGAATCATATTTTTCAAAAACGCTACTAAAAAAAACAGACACAAAATGACCAAAAATTACAGGGTCTGAAACCTTCATCATCGTTGCTTTTAAATGCACTGAAAATAGAACACCTTTTGCTTTAGCATCTTTAATCTGCTCTGCTATAAATGCTCTTAAATCTTTTACACTCATTATGGAGGCATCAATAATTTCGCCTGCTTTTAAGACTGTTTTTTCTTTTAAAATGGTGTTTTTACCATTGTTTGCAAAAAGTTCAATTTTTACAGTTGTTGCATCAGTTACTTCAACTGATTTTTCGCTATGGTAAAAATCTCCAGAAGTCATGCGTGATACATGTGATTTTGAATCGCTACTCCAAACCCCCATGCTATGAGGATGATTTTTTGCGTAATTTTTTACAGCTTTTGGAGCCCTTCGGTCAGAATTTCCTTCACGAAGTATTGGATTAACTGCACTGCCTTTTATTTTATCATATTTCTCTTTTGCTTCTTTTTCTTTCTCGTTTTGAGGAGAGTCAACATAGTTGGGAATAGCGAAACCCTTTTCTTGTAATTCTTTTATAGCATCTTTCAGTTGAGGAATGGATGCACTAATATTTGGTAATTTAATAATATTTGCTTCTGGCTCCATGGCTAATTTTCCAAGGTAAGCTAAATCGTCAACTTGACGTTGATTTTCGTTTAAGTATTCAGGAAATGTTGCAAGAATTCGTCCAGCTAACGAAATATTTTTTGTTTCAACTTCAACATTTGCACAAGCAGTAAATGCTTTAACTATGGGAAGTAATGAATAAGTTGCTAATGCCGGAGCTTCATCTGTTCTTGTGTAAATGATTTTAGATTTTTGTGCCATTTTTACGATTTTTAAAGAATAACTGTTGTGGATATTTTTCTTACGAAGTTAATCAATATATTAGCTATTACAAACGTATACACAACATTTTTGAGGTCATTTTCTGGTCTTTTTTAATGGTTACGAAATTATTCACATTGATTTGTTTGAATATTAAAATAAATTTTACGTATTTTGCAATCCTAAAATTTAAAGAGTAAAGAAATGTCAAAAGTTTGTCAAATAACCGGAAAGAGTGTAATTACAGGAAATAATGTTTCTCACTCTAAAAGAAGAACAAAAAGAAAGTTTTATCCTAATTTGTTCATTAAGAAATTTTTTATTCCAGAAGAAGATAAATGGATTACCTTGAAAGTTTCAGCTGCAGGTATCAGAAATATTGATAAAAATGGTATTTCTGCTTGTTTAAAACAAGCTAAAACTAAAGGTTTCTTAGCATAAGATTGTCAATATTTTTTTTTATTGAAATAAACGTTGTTACTTTAGTAGCAACGTTTTTTATTTTATATAAATAATGAAACATCTATTTATAATTATCCTTTTTGTTATACAAATTGTCGGTGTTTCGGCTCAAGAGAAATCCGTTTCAGTGCCTATCATCATTAACAAAGATGTATTAACTTATGATACCGATTTATTGCCAGCGACTTTTTTTGAGGAAAATAGAAATGAGTTGAGAAAATTGATGCCTTCCAATTCTGTTGCAATAATTTTTTCCAATCCAATAATGAATAGATCAAATGATGTTGATTATCAATTTCACCAAGCCCCCAATTTTTATTATCTAACAGGATTAACTGAACCAAATGCAGTGGTTTTAATATTTAAAGAAATTCAGGAGTTTGGTAATGGGCTTAAAACCGACGAGATTTTGTTTCTACTGCAAAGAAATAAATTAGATGAGGTATGGACAGGTAAACGGCTTGGACCTGATGATGCTAAAAAACTATTGGGCATAAAATCGGCATTTGAAACAACAAAATTCTCTACATTCAATACCGAACTAGCAACATTCGACAAGATTGTTGTGGGCAATTATCCTGAAAATTTAAAAAATACATTTTCAAAAGATGACCTATATAGTTTGTTGATGACTTTTCAACATCAAACTAAAAATGTTTCCTCCAAAATGGATTACCATATTTTTGAAAATCAATTTTTGCCAACATTAAGACAATCAAAAAAGGCTAAAGAATTGGAATTACTTAAAAAGGCAATTTTAATAACATGTGATGCTCAGATTGAATTAATGAAACAATTAACGCCACAACTAAAGGAATATCAAACACAAGCAATTGTAGAGTTTGTTTTTAAAAATAGTGGTGCGGAGTATCCTGGTTTTCCTACCATTATGGGCTCTGGCGAAAATTCATGCATATTACATTATACAACAAATCGTAAACCTTTTAAGCAAAATGAGTTGCTAATTTCTGATATCGGTGCTGAATACCACGGCTATACTGCAGATGTTACCAGAACACTTCCTGTAAGTGGTAAATTTTCTGAAGAGCAAAAAATTATTTACAATATTGTATTGGATGCTCAAAAAGCAGGAATACAACAATGTAAGGTGGGTAATAAATTTTGGGACCCGCATGAGGCTGCCACAAAAGTTATTGCTGAAAAACTTTTAAAACTTGGTATTATTGATGAATCCTATAAGGTTAAAGAATATTTTATGCACGGAACTTCTCATTATTTAGGACTAGATGTTCATGATGCAGGTTTATTTGGACCATTACAATCAGGAAATGTGATTACAGTTGAGCCAGGAATTTATATTCCTGAAGGGTCTAAGTGCGATCCAAAATGGTGGAATATTGGAGTTAGAATAGAAGATGATGTATTAATAACTGATGGAGAACCTACCGTATTGTCATCAAAAGCACCTAAAGAAATTGTTGAAATTGAATTAATGATGCATGAATTAAAAATGAGGTAATTTTTTGAGTTATCTGGAACTATTTATATTCATCTATCGTTTAAAGCTAATATAATATGAAACTAACTATATATGGAAATAGAAGCAACAAAAAAGGTAATTATGGTCGCCAAAGAAGAAATTTCGAATTTGAAATTTCCCCTTGAAGAAGTGATATTGGATTTGGAAAAACGAAACGATTTAAAAAGAGAATTGGAAAAAGGATTAAAATTAGGAAATGCCTACCATGGAAAGGTTAAAATTTTGTTTGAGGATAGCGAAGGATTAAAATCTGTAGAAACAACTATTTGGGGTATTACAGATAAAAATATTTTGTTAAAGCAAACTACATTAATTCCTATTAGAAGGGTACATGGAATAAAATTTTACTGATAATTAATTACTTAGACAAAAAGTGTCTTGCCTTTGCAAGGCACTTTTTTTTAAAATAAAAATGTCAGTAATAAGAGTTTTAACGTCTATTAACATATCAATTTAAAATTAACATGGTAAACTTGAAATCAGAATCATTAAATTTACATTTATAAAAAACTAACTATGAAATTCAATTTTCAAATTAAATCATTCAGTATTATTCTTATTATGCTGGTGGCATTTTTTAATGTGAATGCACAGATATATGATCCTATCACATGGTCTTCTGAAACTAAAGTTATTAATGCAACAGAGAATGAATTAATTGTTAAAGCAACCCTTCAAAAAGGTTGGCATTTATACGCCTTGGAAATGCCAAAAGATGCTGACATGTTAGCTACTTTAGTTAAATATAGTATTTCTAATGATTTTGAGTTAGTTGGAAAAACAACAGAAGGAAAGTACAAAACTATATATGATCCTAATTTGGCTACAAAAATAAATTATCATGAAAGAGAAGCCATTTTTACTCAGAAAATAAAAATTAAAAATAAGGCTCCATTTCAAATTTTAGATACAATTGCGTTTACCGTGTGTAATTCTGAGATGTGTTTGCCTCCTGATGAAGTTGAAATAATTTTTAATATTAATGGAGAAAGCGTAGTTGATGTTAAGAAGTCAGTAGGAACCAATAATGCTTCGAAGATTATTCCTAATCTTCCAAAATTAACTATTGAAAAACCGTTAGGAAATTGTGGTCAAGAAAAAGAAGAAATTAGTAACATTTGGATGGTTTTTTTGTTTGGTTTTCTTGGTGGTTTAATAGCATTACTTACGCCATGTGTTTTTCCGATGATTCCATTAACGGTTAGTTTTTTTACCAAAGGCGGAAAAGATGGTAAAAAAGGGTTGGGCAGAGCCATGCTCTACGGTTTTTTTATTTTTGTAATTTATGCAGCATTAAGCATTCCATTTCATTTTAATACCGACCCCGAAGTGTTAAATGAAATAGCCACAAGTGTTTGGCTAAATGTAATTTTCTTTGCAGTATTTGTTGTTTTTGCCATTTCATTTTTTGGATTTTTCGAAATTACCTTGCCGAGCAAATTAACTAACAAAGCCGATTCGGCATCAGATGTTGGGGGTGTTATTGGTATATTCTTTATGGCATTAACATTGGCGTTGGTTTCATTCTCTTGTACAGGACCCATTTTAGGTACTGTTTTGGGTAATTCACTTAAAAATGGTCCTTGGCCAATAACCGCAGCCATGAGTGGTTTTGGTATCGCTCTTGGTTTGCCATTTGCTTTATTTGCTGCTTTTCCTAGTATTATGAGTAAATTACCACAATCTGGTGGATGGCTCAATTCAATTAAAGTTGTTTTGGGATTCGTTGAGTTGGCGTTGGCGTTAAAGTTTTTATCGAATGCCGATTTAGTGGAACAATGGGGTTTGGTTAAAAGAGAAACTTTCTTTTTAATTTGGACATTAATTGGAGTAGGCCTTTCTTTGTATTTATTGGGTATATTAAAGTTTCCTCACGATTCGCCGATTGGAAAATTTTCACGTTTTAGAATAATTTTCACAACAATTGTTGTTCTCTTTACGATTTATACTTCAACAGGAGTGTTTAAAACTTCTCCATGGAGTCATAATTTATTAAGTGGATTTCCTCCTCCATCATTTTATAGTTGGTATGAAAATGAATCGTTTCATGCTGAATTTACTGACTTTGATTTGGCCTTTGCAGAATCAAAAAAAACCAATAAACCAGTATTGATTGATTTTACCGGTTGGGCGTGCGTGAATTGTAGGAAAATGGAAGAAACTGTCTGGACGGTTGATGCGGTAAAAGAAAAACTAAAAAATGATTTTATTCTGGTTTCACTTTACGTGGATGATAAAGTTGAATTACCTAAAGAATTGCAGGGCGTTTTTGAGTTTGACGCAAACGGCACCATCAAGAAAAAAAATATTAAAACGATTGGTAACAAATGGGCAACGTTTCAAACACAAGCTTTCAATAATAATTCTCAACCATATTATGTGATGTTATCGCCAGAAGGCGAATTGTTGGCAAATCCGGTTGGATATACTTCTGATGCCGATGAGTATTCTAAATACCTAGATTGCGGTTTAGATGCGTTTAAAAATATCAAAAAGGAAGTTGCCGCACCAACTTTTCAAATGATTAATTGATTCGAAAATTATTAGGAATAAAGAACTCTTTAAATTTATTTAATTTCGTTATTTCTTTTAAAATATAACCATAAAAGATAACTGGAATGAATTTATTTGGAATAGAAAATATTTGGATTTTTTTTGTATTACTTCCTATTGTTGCATTTTTATATTCGTCAGTTGGACACGGTGGAGCTAGCGGGTATTTAGCGCTAATGGCGCTTTTTGGTATGGCACCAGAAAACATGAAGCCAACAGCGTTATTGTTAAATTTATTTGTTGCTGGAATTTCATTTATTCATTATGCAAAATCAGGTTATTTTAATAAAAAATTATTTTTTTCGTTTGCAATAGCTTCCGTTCCACTTGCTTTTATGGGTGGCATGATTGAAATTGACGCTTCTTTATATAAAAAGATACTTGCCATTTTATTAATTTTTGCAACACTAAGAATGCTTAATGTGTTTGGTAAGGAATCCAGTGAAATAAAACAAATTAAAGTCTGGCAAGGATTAACCATTGGAGGGTTAATTGGATTTTTTTCTGGGTTAACAGGAATTGGGGGAGGAATCATTCTTAGTCCAATTATACTATTAATGAAATGGGGAAAAATGAAAGAAGCAGCGGCGGTTTCTGCATTATTTATTTGGGTGAACTCAGCAGCTGGTTTGGGTGGGCAATTGAGCAAAGGTGTTAAAATTGATTCACAATCTTTTATCTTAGTCGCAATAGCAGTTGCTGGAGGATTTTTAGGTGGGTATTTAGGTAGTAAAAAGTTCAATAATAAAATATTGAAATATTTATTAGCTATGGTATTATTAATGGCTTGTGCTAAACTCCTTCTTACCTAATTAAACGATTAAGTATCTAATAATTATTTGCTTTTATAAATATGACAACTATCTTTTAATAAGTGTTGTGATAGTTCGTATTTTTTATTTTCATCCAATACATTAAAATCGCGACTCATTAAACCAAAACCTTCGTCGTAGCCGATTAATGTAGTTGCAGCAAAATTGATGGTTTCTAGGGTAAGTTCTCGCAAATGAATACATCCGTCGCTTCCACCAATTCGTTCGGAAACTTTTCGGGTTATTCCTCGTTCAATTTTTAATCCTGCTAAAGCGTTCGCTTTTTGAGCTACAAAAGGACACCCAGCATGCGGATGGTTAGCAAATTCACTTTTGGCGTGAATTATTGTTTTTGTATTTGGTTCGATATGAATGTTCAAACGTATTAAATGGTATGGGTCAAGTAATGTTGCTTCTAACATTAAATTTCCATTTTCTAATTCAAAAGCTTCAATACCAATATCTCGTTTAGATACTAGTCGTTTTACAGGAACTCGCTCTGCCATTGGAATAGTTTTAGTTGGTTTATATTTTTCCATCAAGTAATTAAGTTGATAATGATAGATTTATTGAGTTTGATGTTGTTAAATGTTTTTTGGTTTGAAGTAAAGTGTTAAACTCCATAATAGTAGAAGAACTGCAATAAATGCAGAAATTCTACCTAAATAATCACCATTAATGGAGTAGAAAGTAGTTTTATTGTTGAGGTTAATTTTACCCGAAATCACATCTTGTTTCCACCATTTGGTAGCTTGCGAAATATCTCCTTTTTGGTTGATAAAGCATGAAATTCCTGTATTTGCACTTCGGGCTATACTCCTTCTGTTTTCAATAGCTCTAATTCTGGCGTAAGATAAATGTTGTTTGTATCCGGGAGTATCTTCCCACCAACCATCGTTGGTAATAATAAAAATTATATTGGCTCCTTTTTTTACGTAGTCACTAACATATTCGCCGTAGATGGATTCGTAACAGATTACTGGTGCTATTTTAACTTTATCATTGTCGAAGATCTTAGCTTCTTTTTCAACTCCTAAACTGCCCATTGTGCCACCTAAGTTTATCGCAAAGCTTTCAAATGGACTTAATAAGCTAGAAAAAGGCATTTTTTCTACACCTAACACCAATTTTGATTTATGATAAATTTTGATTTTTTCTGATGTTGAAATTTGTAAAGCCGTATTAAAAGCATCATACCAGTTTCCTGTTTGTTCGTCGGGGCGAGCTGTTGAAGTAGGTTTTTCTTTGCTCTTTGGATAATCAATGAAAGTATTGGCTCCAATCATTAGTTTTGTTTTTGGAAAATCGACCAACATTTTTTCACTTTCTATAACGCCATAATTTTTGTTTAAATCTACTTCTAAACAACCTCGTGGTATGGCAGTTTCTGGGGCTAACACAAAGTCAATTCTGCTGTTCAATTTTTGTTTTGCAAGACCAAGTATCCTATCTACCTGCTGAGCCTCGGTCATTCCCCCAAATTTGTCTTTGTAGGGATCAATATTGGGCTGAACCACCACCACATTTAATGGATTTGCTACTTCATTATAATTTCTATACCTAATAATAGAAATAATTGATGGTACAATAAGCAGGCTAAGAATTATAAAAATCATTTTTTTTTGTTCGGCTAATTTTTCCCCCAACAAAGCTGTTTTTTTGAAAATGTTAAATATCAATATGTTTATGATTAAAATCCATAGGCTACCACCGAGTGCTCCAGTATATTCATACCATTGAATTAGCATGGTGTAATTGGCAAATGAATTTCCAAAAGTTGACCAAGGGTGAGATAAATCCCAATTGTAGTGCACCCATTCAAAGCCTATCCATAAAACTATTAGGGCAAAATATCCGCGAGTAGGACCTAATCGTTTTTTTATAATATGAAACCAAACAAAAATGGTTGCCATAAATAATGAATTCAACACTTCAGCCATTACCATTCCAGCTTCGGAAGCATACCAAATCCACCAAGTACTGAATGTATTAAAAACTAAAAATGCGAGATAGGCATAACCAAAAAGTACCAAGGGTTTTTTCTTGTTTTGGTAAATGTAATACTCGATGTACAGAAGGGGGAGAAAGGCAACAAAAAATAATGGTGCTAAATTGCCTGTCTCTGGCCAAGAAATGCCCATTAGTAAACCGCTTAAAATAGATAACCCGAGAAGTTTTAATTTTTGCATAAGCTTTTAGGTTCAACGGTTAAAGATCGAGGTTTAGGTTTTATTTTAGAACTTATGAGTAAAATGTTTTGGCTAATTACTTTTGTTTTCTTCGTTCTTTTTCTTTTAAAATTAGAGATAATTCTCGACCTGTTTGTCCTGCAATTGAAGTGTTTTCTTCAGCCCTTCTAATTAAATAAGGGATAACATCTTTAACTGGTCCGTAAGGAACATATTTGGTAACGTTGTAACCATTTTTAGCTAAGTTCATACTAATATGATCGCTCATGCCAAGCAATTGTGCAAAGTAAACACGTTGGTCGTCCAAGGCAATATTATGCTCTTTCATTAAATCAATTAGGTATTGCGTGCTTCCTTCATTATGGCTTCCACAACAGAACGATATTTTATCAATGTTTTCAGTGCAAAATTTGAGTGCAGCATTAAAATCCCTATCGGTACTTGCTTTGTCTGGTTGCGTAGGGTCTTTATATCCCATTTCAATAGCTCGTTCACGTTCTTTTTCAATATAGGCACCTCTAACCAATTTCATTCCTATAAAAAATCCCTCTTGGTCAGCCATGGTTTTTAGGTTTTTTAAATAATCTAATCTGTCCCATCTATAAAGTTGAATGGTATTAAACACAACGGCTTTTTGTTTGTTATAAGTTCTCATCATTTCTAAGGCCAATTGGTCAATAGAACCCTGAATCCAACTATCTTCTGCATCGATAAAAATAGGAATACCCGAATCAGAGGCATTTTTACACATTTTATTAATTCTACCTCTTACTCGTTCAAATTCTTCTATTTCTGCAATAGTCAATTCTTGTTTTGCATTTACTTTTTCTAATAATCCAAAACGGGCAAAGCCAGTTGTTTTAAAAACTGAAAAAGGAATAAGTTTTGTAGATCGTGCTTTTTTTATGGTTGAAATGGTTTCAACAACATTGGCATCAAAATCTTCTTCACTTTCTTTTCCTTCGGCAGAATAATCTAAAATGGTTTTTACATTATTTTGACCCAACTGGTTAATGGTAGTGTCACATTCTGTAATGTTTTCTCCTCCACAAAATTGTTTGTAAATGGTTGATTTAATAATAGGCGTTACTGGAAAGTGAATAAAATTAAAAAATTTCAATAATGAAGGGCTCATTTTTATTAGCCAATTCCAACTAATTATTTTAAATAACCAATAGCTTCGTTTCAAATCGTCTTGATTTTTGCCTTTAAAAGCAACTTCTGTGTTACTAAAATTTATCATAAATTTTTAATTGAAAATATTATACGAAAGTAGAAGATTTTTTTGGTTTCACTAGTCTTAAAAGTGGTATTTTTGACAATAAATTTTTACTAACAATGGCTACCAAAATCAAAACAATAAAAACGCATAATTCCGAAGTATACATTGGTAATGAAGTGTTATTGTTGTTAAATGAGTTTTTGGTTTCTTACAACAAATCAAAAATATTTTTATTGGTTGATGAAAATACCTTACATCACTGCGCAACACAGCTGATAAGTAATGTAAATAAATTAGAAAATGCTGAAATAATAGAAATTGAATGTGGTGAGGAAAATAAGACCATTGACATTTGTTATCATCTATGGAAAACGCTTGCAGATTACAATGCAAACAGAGATTCATTATTGATTAATTTGGGAGGAGGAGTAATAACCGATATGGGAGGTTTTGTTGCTTCGACCTTTAAACGAGGAATCGATTTTATTAATATCCCAACCACATTGCTAGCACAAATTGATGCTTCGGTTGGAGGTAAAGTGGGGGTGGATTTGGATGGATTAAAAAACATGGTGGGAGTATTCAATGAACCTCGAGCAGTTTTTATTTATCCCGATTTTTTAAAAACATTAGACAAACGTCAAATGCTGTCGGGATATGCTGAAGCTTTTAAACACGCATTAATTAGTGATGAAAAATATTGGAATCAACTTAAAAATGGAATGCTGTCTGATGCAACATCTTGGATAGATTTAATATCCACCTCAATTCAGATTAAAAACACTATTGTTCTAACTGATCCAACTGAAAAGGGAAAACGCAAGTTGCTAAATTTTGGACATACCATCGGTCATGCTGTAGAAACTCATTTTATGAATGGAGATGATCTGCCATTGTTGCATGGTGAAGCAGTGGTAATTGGAATGATTTGTGAAGCCTTTATCTCATCCAAATTGAATGGGTTACCTGATGATGAATTGAAAGATATTGTTTCCACATTTTCCACATTTTATAAATTGCCAAACATTAATATTGATGATTATCATGTAATCATGGGGTTGATGAAAAAGGATAAAAAGAACACGAATTCGGACATTAAATTTACCTTGTTAAAGGAGGTTGGTGCTGCCACTTTTAATCATCATGTAGATCCATCAACCATTGTCCAATCGTTTAACTATTATAATTCACTTTATAATTAGGTGGTTTGACCATTCAAGTTGACCATATCAGTAAAAAGTTGAATGGAGTTATTAATCTTACTTCATCAAAAAGCATAAGTAATCGGGTGCTTATTATTAAAGCGTTGAGTGGTATAGATTTTGAAATTGATAACCTTGCTGAAGCAAAAGATACCAAAATATTAACAAAACTTCTTTCAGCTACCGACTTAACTAATTTTGATGTTGGCCATGCAGGAACGGTGATGCGTTTTTTAACTGCTTTTTTATCTATGGAAAAAGGTGATTTTGTATTAACTGGTTCAGAAAGAATGCAACAACGACCTATTCAACTTTTGGTAGATGCATTGAGAAATCTTGGGGCAGAAATTGAATATTTGAAAAATGAAGGTTATCCTCCTTTAAAAATTAGAGGAAATATGTTGGCAGGTGGAAAAATCCAAATTGATGGATCGGTTAGTAGCCAGTATATTTCTGCATTGATGTTGGTGGCACCATATATGCGCAATGGATTGAAAATTGTTTTCGAAGGAAAACTAACCTCAAAACCATATTTGGAAATGACGGCTCAAATTATGCAATATTTTGGTGCTGAGTTGATTTGGCAAGAAGATGCAATAGATATTAAAGCTGGAAAATATGTTGCCAGAGATTTTTTTGTTGAAGCTGACTGGAGTGCTGCATCATACTGGTATGGAATGGCTGCACTTGCTAAGGATGCAGATGTTACATTGTCTGGTTTACAAAAAAATAGCCTTCAAGGAGATTCAGTGGTGTCTAAAATTTATGAAAACTTTGGGGTTAAAACCGAGTATATTAAAAATGGAATTCGATTAACCAAGGACTTAAAATTCACCACTCAAAATTCACTACTTAGTTTAGATTTTACAGATTGTCCTGATATCGCTCAAACTGTTGCTGTAACTTGTGCAGCTATGAAAATATCGGCTAAGTTTACTGGATTACATACGCTCCGTATTAAAGAAACTGACCGTATTTCTGCGTTACAAACTGAACTTAACAAGTTGAATTATAGTGTTGATGTAAATGAAGATGAGCTAATTATTTTGACTTCATTGCCAAATCAAACATCATTGCGAACGGAACAATGTGAAGTGAAGCAATCTGCTTCAAATAATAAGATTTCTTCGTACCTCGCAATGTCGAGTATTAAAACCTATGACGACCACAGAATGGCGATGGCTTTTGCTCCGCTTGGCTTGCTTTATCCAATTAAAATTGACGATGAACAAGTAGTGGTAAAATCATATCCCGATTTTTGGAATGATTTGAAAAAAGTAGGTTTTAAAGTTGTTTAAAAAATAGAAGATTGAGTTTTTGTAGTAAATTGCTCTAAAAACCGCATGCCTTTGTATGAATTTCCTTTTTCATTTAATTTAGGGCTCCAAACTGCAATGGCATATTTGTGAGGGTGTATGGCGATGATTCCGCCGCCAACACCACTTTTTCCTGGAAGTCCAACTTTAAAAGCAAATTCACCCGATTCATCGTAAAAACCACAAGTTTGCATTAGCGCATTTATTCGTTTGGTTTGGCTTTTATTTAAAATTTCATGATGGTCGGTCAATTTATGACCTCCATTAGCCAAAAAGAGAAAAGTTTTCGAAAGTTCCTTACAATCCATCTCTAACGAACAAAGGTTGAAGTAAAAATCTAACACTTCTGTGGCATCATTTTCAATATTGCCTAACGACTTTATGAAATTACATAAGGCAATGTTGCGGTAACCAGCAGATTTTTCTGAATCAGCAATTTTTTTTGAATAATTTAAAGTTGGATTATCAGAAACTTCCCTAACAAATGTTAAAAACTCTTCTTTAGCATTGCCAAAATGAGAAAGTAATATATCGCAAATTACAATTGCGCCCGCATTTATAAATGGATTTCTTGGAATACCATTATCTGCTTCAAGTTGAACTAACGAATTAAAATGTGTCCCAGATGGTTCTACTCCCAATCTATTCCATATTTCCTCTCCTTTTATTCGGTACGCCAAACTAATTAATAAAACTTTAGCAATACTTTGAATTGAAAATTTCACATTACAATTACCAAAACCGAATTCTTGGCGATCGATAGTGGATATATGTACTCCAAAATTATTTGGGTTAATATTTCCTAATTCAGGAATGTAAGTGGCAATTTGACCTTTATCATCAATTTTTTTAACGTCTTGATAAACTTCTTCAATAATTTTTTCGTAGTTCACTCTAATTGACTTAAGTTGTAAATTATTTACTTTCCAACTTTCTCAACCAAATCTGCCAGTCGATTGGAGTAGCCTGTTTCATTATCATACCAACCTACTACTTTTACTACTTTATCGAAAACCATGGTTAAGTCAGAATCAAAGATACATGAATGCGTATTGCCAATAATATCAACAGAAACAAGGGGTTCGTCGGTGTAAGCTAGGATTCCTTTTAAGTTAGTTTCTGCTGCTTTTTTAAATGCAGCATTTATTTCTTGTTTAGTTACTTTCCTTTTCACAGCTACAGAAATGTCAATCAATGAACCATCTATTACAGGAACTCTTACGGCATAGCCTTCTATTTCACCTACCAACTCTGGAAATATTTTAGTAATTGCTTTCGTTGCACCAGTGGAGGTTGGAACCATTGAAAGTGCTCCTGCTCTTGCTCTTCTTAGATCTTTGTGTGGAGCATCGTGTAATCCTTGGTCGTTGGTATAAGAGTGTATAGTTGTTAAAAAAGCATTTTCAACACCACATAAATCTTTTAAAACTTTAATCAATGGTGCTGCAGCATTCGTTGTACATGAAGCATTAGATAGTATTTGTTCCGTTCCATCGATATGGTCTTCGTTTATACCAAATACTATCGTTTTAATGTCTTTGTCTTTAGCTGGTGCAGAAATAATTACTTTTTTTGCTCCAGCAGTAATGTGCTTAAATGAAGTTTCTTTGGTTAGAAACAATCCAGTAGATTCAATTACAACATCAATTTTAAGAGCAGCCCAAGGTAAATTTTCTGGATCTCTTTCGGTATACATTTTAACTGCTTTTTGATTGATAACTAAATCGTTATCAGAGATGGAAATATCACCTTCAAATTTTCTATGAACCGAATCATATTTTAACAAATGGGCTAATGTATGCGTGTCAGCTAAGTCATTAATAGCAACTAATTCAATGTTTGGGTGGTTTTGAATGGCTCTTGTAAATACTCTTCCTATTCTCCCAAATCCGTTTATGGCAACTCTTATCATGGTGTTCTATTTTTTTTCAAAGTTAGAAAATTGTTAGACTTTACTATTTTTTATAATGGGTTATTTCAAAAAAAAAGACCTTCATTTTGGAAGGTCTTTTTAATTTTTTTATTGCAATAATTTATAAAGCAGCAACATATTTAGTTAAACTAGACTTCAAGTTCGCAGCTTTGTTTTTATGAATCACGTTCTTTTTAGCTAATTTATCAAGCATTGATGACACTTTAGGTAATAATTCAGCAGCTACTTTTTTATCAGTAGAGTTTCTTAAATCTCTAACTGCATTACGAGTAGTTTTATGTTGATACTTGTTACGTAAAGTTTTCGCAACGGTTTGTCTTATTCTTTTGATTGACGACTTGTGATTAGCCATAATATTTAAATCTTAAATTATACTTAATTTTTTAAGGACTGCAAATGTATGAATTTTTTGGAATTTTCAAACATTTTCAGATTATTTTTTCAAATAAAAAACCACTTCTTGTTTTGAAGTGGTTTTTTTAATTTTTTCAGCCCTTAGTCTCTGGACGATACGATTAACATTCAATAGTTTATGAATTCGATTTTTAGAAAATGAGGCATAATGAAAAATTTCTAGGTTACTAATAATACAAATTCAATTAAATTAATAGAATATTACAGAAGTATAATGCTTCTCTATTATTTTACAGAAATAAAAATCTAAATTCCAATTTTAATAAAATTGAATCGAATTAATATCATATTTATTAATTTCACATAATTGTATTTGAGTTTTGTATTTTTCATTATCATCTTAACTTAATTTATTTTCAGATAAAAATGAACCTTTTTAATTCCGATGAGTTAACTAAAGCTTGGCAATTCCTTTTGGAAGATAATCCTGATGTTGCTTGGGGAATGTATATTACTGTAGTTGATGAGATTTCTGGTTTAGATAACGCTCTTTTTTTAGGGCATTATCACTTGATTTCACAAAATCATAAACAGGCAGTTGCAGAATTAATTTATGCTAAAAAACTTTCGTTAGAAAATAATGAAAACACTAAACTACTTGTATGTTTAGAATTACTCACTTCTTTGTACATAACCATATCTGATTATTCTGCCGCAGCAGAAAACTGTGTGGAATATATTGATCAAATACAAGAAAGTAAACAACCTAAAGAAGTGCTTTTAAATGCATTTATTCAATTAGGAAATGTTTACCAAAATACCCATAATTTTAAAGAAGCAATAGCTAATTATAAAAGAGCTAATGTGTTAGCGAAACAACTAAAAAATAGTAAACAAGAATCAGAAACTTTATTTAAAATTGGTAATTCCTATAACTGGAATGAAGAACTTGAACTGTCAGAAAAATATTTGCTGGAAAATATTGCGATAAATAAAGGAGAAGGATATTATAATGCTTGGTCGCTAGCTAGTTTAGCAATTTTATACACCAAACAAAAACGAAATATAGAGGCGCTTAATACTTTTGAAACAGCAATTTCTGAAGCTAAAATTGAAAATGACAAGTCACTAATTTCCAATATTTCAAAGAGTTTAGGAAACCTTCACCTTATTATGGGTAACACTGATAAGGCCATTGAAGTGCTTAAATATTCAATTCAAATTTCAGAGGAATTACACCTAAAAACGGTATTGCTAATGGCTAATGATTTTATTGCCAAAGCATACGAAAAGAAAGGAGAATTTGACAAAGCTTATCTTCATTTTAAAAAATATTTTGAAATAAACGAAGAAATAAAAAATGCCAATACTGATATAAAACTGAAGGGACTACAATTGAAGTTTGATGTTGATGAAGCAAAAAAAGAAAGTGAATTGTATCGTTTGAAAAATATTGATTTAGTTAATGCAAATAATGAGATTGAAAGGCAAAAACAAGAAATTTGGACTAAAAAACAAGAAATTACAGATAGTATTGTTTATGCCAAACGAATACAGAATTCTATACTTCCAGAACTTAATTTGTTGAGTTTAATTGCCAAAGAATATTTTGTATTTTTTAAACCTAAAGATATAGTGAGTGGTGATTTTTATTGGATTGCCGAAAATGAGCATCGTATATATTTTGCTGTAATTGATTGTACCGGACATGGGGTTCCAGGAGCATTTTTGAGTATCATTGCAAATAATATTTTTAATAAAGCGATATATGAACAACATCTATTTAATACAGATGAAATATTATTGTATGTCCACAATGAAATTATACATTCATTAAATAATAAGACCGTTGATTTTGGAAAAGATGGAATGGATGTGGTGTTGTGTGCGGTTGATAAAAATACCAAAGAGTTACATTACTCTGGTGCGTACAATCCGCTATTGGTTTTCAGAGATAATAGCATGATTGAATTAAAACCAACTAAGTTTATTATTGGTAGCACATTGGATGTGCGTAATAATAAGTTTTCGGTTCAAACCTTAAAACTTCAAACAAATGACATGATTTATTTACTTTCTGATGGTTTTGCAGATCAATTTGGAGGTCCATTTGGCAAAAAATTTAAGAGTAAAAAATTGAAAAGTTTATTCAATGAAATTTGTCACTCAAGCTGTTTAATTCAATTTAATGAATTAGAACAAATATTTTCTGATTGGAAAGGAGAGTTAGAACAAATTGATGACATCTGCGTTATGGGGATTAAGGTTTAATCCATTTTTGTTTTTTGCAGAATAAAATCTTTAGTTTTTTTACTGGGTAGTGGGTGTTAAATTCTCAGAACTAAATGGCAATTCGTTAATTTACCTATTTTTCTATAACTCTAAATCACATTACAAATTAGCCGTATCGATTACTATTATATAGCCTTCTCTATTTTTTCTAAAATCTATTATGTATTCTTTTTTGGTAATCTGTTAAATTGCTAAATAGTTATTTGTCTATTTTTGCACCTCATTTTTATCGTTAGTGTTATTTGCTAGGGAAATAAACTTATGATAAAATTTATCAAGAATTATGTGGAAATTTTTATCCAATAAAATACTAAGAAATCGACTTGCATTTATTATTGCAATAGCATTGATTACATTATTTATGGGGTATCAAGGAAACAAAATTAAAATGTCATTTAATTTTGCTCGAGTGCTTCCGCAAGAGGATACAACATTTATTCAATACGAAGATTTCAAAAAAATGTTTGGGGAAGATGGAAGTGTTATGGTGGTTGGGTTTCAGGATAATGATATTTATAAATTAGAGAAATTCAATGATTGGTATAACCTTGGTAATGAAATAAAAAAAATTGCTGGGATAAAAGATGTAATGTCTTTAGGTAGTCTATATGATATTGTTCGAAATGATAGTTTAAAAAAATTCGATTTTGTACCAATTATAAGAAAAGAACCAACATCGCAACAAGAATTAGATAGTTTAAAAAATGTAATTTCTAAATTACCATTTTATGAAGGGTTAATATACAACAAAGAAACGGGTGCTAATCTAATGTTGATTACGTTCACTAATAAAGAGCTAAATACAAAACATAGGATTGAAATTGTTCAACAAATAAAAAAAATAACTACAATTTTTTCAGAAAAACATAACATACAGTTGCACTTCTCTGGAATGCCCTTTATCCGTACTGCAATTACCCAAAAAGTATCTAACGAAATGGAGCTTTTTCTTCTACTTGCAATTATAACAACTGCAATTATTCTTTGGGTATTCTTTAGCTCTTTTACTGCAGTATTTTTTTCGATATTAACTGTCGCTATTGGAGTGATATGGTCACTTGGGACGCTTGAGCTTTTTGATTATAAAATCACTATTCTTTCAGGATTAATACCTCCGCTTATCATGGTGATTGGAATTCCAAATTGTGTTTTTTTGATTAACAAATATCACAGCGAGTATGCAAAACATGGGAATAGAATAAAAGCATTGACAAGGACAATAGAGACTATTGGTGTAACCCTTTTTCTTGCTAACATTACTACAGCTATTGGTTTTGGTGTGTTGTATTTTACTAATAGTTCATTGTTAGTGGAATTTGGAGTAGTTGCAGCCATCAACGTAATAACAACCTATTTTATAACGCTTATTCTTATACCCATTATTTTTAGTTTTCTTCCGCTTCCAACTTTAAAACAAACTAAAAATTTAGATGGAAAAAGAATTAATAAGATATTAAATATTATTGATAATCTAGTACGCTTTCGCCGAAAGGAAATTTATTTCATAATAGCCGTAATTACAATTATTTGCTTTTATGGAATGAGTAAAATAAAAGTAATTGGTTTTGTAGTTGATGATTTGCCACAAAAAGACCCGATATATGTTGATTTGAAATTTTTTGAGAAAAATTTTAATGGAGTGTTACCTTTTGAAATTTTTATTGATACCAAAAAATCCAACGGAGTATTTGCTGACAATGCATCCAGCCTTTACAAAATAAAACGACTACAAAAAATATTTGCAGATTACCCGGAATTTTCTAGGCCTTTATCTGTTGTTGAGGCAATTAAATTTTCCTACCAAGCCTACAAGGGTGGTGATTCGAAATTCTTTATTCTTCCTGGGGCATCGGAATTACAAAAACTAAATCAATACGTATCCACGATAAAAGGAAAGGAGAATAAATTTCAAGGTTTTATTGATTCTACCAAACAGTATACTCGTGTAAGTATTCAAATTGCTGATGTTGGATCACAAAGAATAAAAGAGCTGATGAGCGAAATCAGACCGAAAGTAGATTCCATTTTTAACCCGACGGATTATCATGTGAATTTTACAGGGCATAGTGTGGTATTCCTTAAAGGAAATGACTACCTTTTGAAAAATCTTTTTGAAAGTTTAATACTCGAAATTATTCTTATTGCTCTTGTTGGATTTGCACTTTTCCGTTCGGTACGAATTATTTTACTTTCTAAATTACCTGCATTAATCCCTTTGGTAATAACAGCCGGTGTAATGGGTTTTCTTGGAATTAGATTTAAACCATCAACGATTTTAATCTTTAGTATTGCATTCGGTATTTCGTCTGACGGAACAATTTATTTTCTTACCAAATATAGGCAGGAACTTAAAAAGCATAAACGAAAAGTTTCGGATGCAGTTTCTATTACAATAAAAGAAACTGGAATTAGCATGATTTATACCGCTATAATTCTCTTTTTTGGGTTTGCCATATTTACGGCATCTGGTTTTGGAGGAACAGTAGCATTAGGTGTTCTAATTTCAATTACATTGTTAGTTTCTATGTGTACAAATCTTGTTTTGCTTCCAGCGATTCTTCTTTCAATTGATAAAAGGATTAGCAAAAAAGAAGCTCGCAAAAGCTCATTAATAGAAATAGAAGAAGAAATTAACTGATATTTAGCTCCCGTGTAAAACGTAAGAACCGCTTGATTCTTGCGAATTCAAGCGGTTCTTTTGCAGCCCGTAGGGGAATCGAACCCCTGTTTCCAGGATGAAAACCTGGCGTCCTAACCCCTAGACGAACGGGCCAAATTATTTTCCCTATATTTTTGGGAGTGCAAATGTAAATTTTTTTATGGTGAATGCAAATGTTTTTGAAAAATTTATTCAAAATTATCGTTATCAGCTTGAAATTTAAAGCCTAAGCGTTTGCCGGTTTTAATTTTCATAGCGTTGGTAACTTCAATAATATCCATTACGCTAACTTCTTTCATGTTGTCGTATGGAGGAGTTAGCAAATCAAAGTCTAAAGAGTAAAGTATCGTTGATTCGATAATATGCCTTGATTTTTCAGGAGTAATTACTTGGCTATAAAAGTCATTATATAAATATCCGAGTTGTTTTTTACCTTCAACAAAAAAATGTAAATCGTTGTTAATAAAGCATCGGGCAACTAAATACCCCACATCATTTATACGGTTGTATTTAAGTGAATCTGATAAAAAGTTATATACGTTTATCATTCCACAATAAGCCCTATGCTCATTTTCTTTTACATAGGAATTGTTCCATATAGGATGGCTTTTAGGGAAATCAAAAATGTTGGTATGCATAAAAAAAACTAAAATATCTCCACCAAATTTAATATGAAACTCAAAATCTCCTTTTAGTTGAAATTCAACCACCACACTTTCGTCAATTGTGTTCATTTCAGTTTTTAATTCATCTACTAATTTTTCAGCTTCAACTTTAAAATCGTTAAAGACATCAATGGTTTTTCTAAATACGCTTTGTTTTAGTGATGATTTGGTTTTTAAAACTTCAAGAATCAATGCTTTCGAAGGGTTATGGTCCATGTTAAAATTAATGTTAATAAGCTCTAGCAAAAAGAACTCTTTGTGTTGAAGGGTTATTTGTTAAGATACATTTTCCTGTTTCTTGTTTATTGTTTAATGGAATACAACGAATAGTAGCTTTAGTCAATTCTTTAATTTTTTCTTCTGTTTCTGGTGTTCCATCCCAATGTGCAGAAATAAATCCTCCTTGATCTAAAAGTTTTTCAAATTCTTCCCAACTATCTGCTTTATGAATATTTTCTGATCTAAAATCTATTGCTTTTTGATAAAGGTTGGATTGAATATTTTTTAGGAGATGTTCTATTTTAGTTGCGATATCTTGTTGTTGTAAGGTTTCTTTTTCTTTAGTATCTCTTCGAGCAACTTCAATAGTGCCATTTTCAAGATCTCTTGGTCCAATAGCGATTCTAACGGGTACACCTTTAAATTCGTATTCAGCAAATTTGAATCCTGGTTTCTGAGTATCTCTATCATCATATTTAACAGAAATTCCTTTAGTTTCAATTTCCGATTTAATTTTCAATGCTTGTTTAGAAATTTCTTCCAATTGTTCTTGCCCTTTGTAAATGGGGATAATAACTACCTGAATTGGAGCTAAATTAGGAGGTAATACCAATCCTTCATCGTCGGAATGGGTCATAATTAATGCGCCCATTAATCTGGTAGATACTCCCCAAGAGGTTGCCCAAACATAATCTTGTTTACCTTCCTTGTTGGCAAATTTCACATCAAAAGCTTTGGCAAAATTTTGACCTAAAAAATGTGATGTTCCAGCTTGTAGTGCTTTTCCGTCTTGCATTAACGCCTCAACGCAGTAAGTTTCTAAAGCACCTGCGAAACGTTCATTTTTTGTTTTTACGCCTTTAATTACTGGCATTGCCATAAAGGTTTCTGCAAAAGTTGCATAAACATCTAGCATTTTTTCTGATTCTTCTATAGCTTCTTCTTTACTTGCGTGAGCAGTATGTCCTTCTTGCCAAAGAAATTCAGCAGTACGCAAAAATAATCTAGTTCTCATTTCCCAACGGACTACATTGGCCCATTGATTAATTAATAATGGCAAATCCCTGTAAGATTGAATCCAACCACGATAGGTGTTCCAAATAATGGTTTCAGATGTTGGTCGTATTATTAATTCTTCTTCCAATTTTGCTTCTGGATCAACAATTACACCGCTTCCATCTTCCGCATTTTTTAATCGGTAATGAGTTACAACAGCACATTCTTTTGCAAATCCTTCAACGTGGTCAGCCTCTTTACTTAAGTATGATTTTGGAATTAACAGCGGAAAATATGCATTTACATGACCAGTTTCTTTAAACATTTTGTCTAATTGGGCTTGTATTTTTTCCCAAATTGCATAGCCGTAAGGTTTAATTACCATGCATCCTCGCACAGCTGAGTGGTCAGCTAAATCTGCCTTTACTACTAATTCATTGTACCATTGAGAATAATCTTCAACTCTTGTAGTGAAATCTTTTGCCATTTATTTTAGGTATAGTTTTTGATTGAAAAAAAAGGATTAAATTTAAGGGGTAAAATTAAGTGAATTTTACCTATAAAATAAGGTTAGTTATGAAAACAATTTCTTTTACCACCTTCGTCTTAATTCTTTTTTTGCTGTTAAAATCGACTAATTCAATAGCGCAAGATGAATTTTATGCAAAGCCAACAGTTATTGACACAGAAAAGGTTCAACTACGAAACATAGATGAGAACAATTACTCTACAGAACAAGATTATAATCAGTCTACACAAAATAATAATTCGGAAAACGAAGTGGTAAACGAACCAGATAATAACCAAATAGATAAAGACAAACCTATGCGACGAGAGCATCGAAACGAACACACCGAAGAAATAACCAATTTTGTTATAGATGTGTTTGTAAATACCATGTTAATTATTGTTGCGTTTTGGCAATAGTTAAGTGGCATGGTATTTGAAGTTTTATATTTTAATAAAAAAAATAACATTTTATTAACAAATGTTCAATAACGATAGAGGAGGATTTATTATGAAAACACCAATTAAAATATTGATAACATTAGCAATGATAATTGCTATTTTCAATGTGTATGCACAAGATGATTTCTATCCATCTAAAAATAAAAAATCAAAAGAGGTTACCATTCAGCCAGCTGATGAAAAAATAAATGATAGTCAGTATTCTACTGCTACCGATTATTATTTAGATCAAAAACAAGCTGAAAGGGACGCTACATACAATCAACAAATGGGAATTACCGATTCAACCACGTATTATGAAGATGAGAATGGGAATACTAGAATTACCAACAATTACTACAATAGCGATAATTATGATTACAATAACGAATATTATGATTATGAATATTCATCAAGAATAAAACGTTTCCACAAACCATACTCAGGATATGGATATTATGACAACTGTTATACCAACTATTATTGGTACGACTACAATCCTTATAATTATGGAGTAAGTGTTTATACGAGTTATGGGTGGTGGTACCCACGACCATGGGGTTGGAATGTGGGTTGGTCATGGGGTTCTGGTTGGTATGCTGGTTGGGGAATAGGTTGGGAATGGAGCAATCTTTATGGATATTATGGAAGTTCTTATTGGAATGGTTATAACCATGGCTATAACGACGGATATTATGCCGGTAATTACTACAACAGTTATGATAAAAACAGTTATTACTATGGTCATAGAGGAAATACAACTAGTAGTTATGGTGGTTACGGACGACCAAATAGACCAACTAGATCTACGATGGCTGCAATAAATAATAACCCAAGAACTGGAGGGGTTAAAACTTTTGGTGAACAATATGAAAACGCCATTAGGAATAATACAGGTAATGTTAATAATCAACCTAGACCTATGAATAATACATTTAACAATAATGGAGGTGTAAAAGGAAATTCTAGCAATCAAACTTATACAAATCCGAGAACAACTACAGTACAAACTGCTAATGGTATTCCTAGACCAATGAACCCTGCTTTAAATAACCCAGTAAAACCTCGTACATCTTCAACACCAGATGTAATTGTACCAAAACCTCGAACTACAGGTACAACAATACCTTCTACAAATCCAACATACAATCAGCCTAGAACAAATAACCCTGGAGGTGGAACGGATCCAGTTTATCCAAAACCAAAACCACGAACATATACTCAACCATCAACTCAACCTACTTATAATAAGCCTAAAGACCAAAATTATTCACAACCAAATAATTCATACAGTCGTCCTTCTGGAAATGGTTACAACAGAGGTAATGGCTCAACACCCAATGTTGGTGGTGGAGGAAGAAAACCAAGATAAGCAGTTTATAGTAAATGTAAATGATTGTTTGCTGTTGTTAATTTAAACGTCGAAACTATGAAAAAACTAATCACATATAGCCTATTTTTATTATGCTCTGCGAAAATGCTAGTTGCTCAGAATGAATTCGATGCATTACGTTATTCAAATCTCGAATTTTTTGGAGATGCTCGTTTTAATGCCATGGGAGGATCTTTTGGTGCATTGGGAGCGAACATGTCATCGCTTAGTGTTAATCCTGCTGGTATTGGTGTTTATCAAAGTTCAGATTTTTCATTTACACCAGCTTTTCATTACGATTATACCGATACTAAATTGGATGGAAATAGTCTTACTGATGGTAAATTAAATTTTCATTTTTCGAATATAGGACTTGTGGGTAATTTTAGTTCTAGTGGAAATTGGCAAAGTTTAAGTTTTGGTATTGGATATAATAGAACTGGTAATTTTAATACAAGCATTTTAGCTAAAGGAACCACCGATAAAACCATGTTGTCAAGGTATATTAATGAGCTTAATGCTGGTAGCGGAACATCAGGTGTTGACATAGAATCGTTATATCCTTTTAGCTCAAATTTAGCTTATCAGAATTATTTAGTCAACCCAACTGTTTCCGATTCATTGAAATATGATAATGTGTTTCAAAATTCAAAAAATATACTTCAAGCATCCAATTATGAAACAAGAGGAGGAAGTGGAGAGGTCGTTTTTACGTTCGGCGGAAATTACAATGATAAACTTTTTATTGGAGCAACCATGGGTGTCCCAACCGTAAAATATGTGTATGATAGAAACTATACTGAAACTTCTGATGTAAATGATACACTAACAGAGGTGAATTTGTTTTCGCTGCATGATTATGTAAAAACTACTGGTGCAGGGTTAAATTTCAAATTAGGGTTAATATATAAAGTAACTGATTGGGTTCGATTTGGATTGGCTTTTCATACTCCTACTATTTTTGGGCTAACTGACGAATATCAATCTACCATAAAATCGGCTTTCAAAGACGGATCGAACTATGAAAAATCATCTCCTTTGGGTAATTATAGTTACTTGCTTACTACTCCGTATCGATTTATTAGCAGTTTGGCTTTTGTAGTAGGCGATCATGGTGTAATAAATACTGATTATGAATTAGTAGACTATTCGATGGCAAGGTTGAAACAAGATAATAGTTTGTCATCGGAAAATAGCTATGATTTTTCATCAGAAAATGAAAATATTAGAAATAATTTTCAATTGATGCAAAATGTGAGAGTTGGCACCGAGTGGAGGATAGATCCATTTAGAATTCGTGCAGGATATCGTTTTCAGGGCAATCCAATTAAAAACTCGTTTACTTCAAATCAAAGTGCTTCAACTTATTCTGTTGGTTTTGGAATAAAAGATGATAATTATTATTTTGATATGGCTTATGCTCTTAAAATGTATTCCAGTCAAACCATAATTGTTGCAGAAAACAATGAATATGCTTCAACTGATTTAAAGGATCACTACATTACTTTTACGCTGGGTTTCAGGTTTTAACAAAACTGTTATTTTGAATTTAAGTATCCCATAATGGATAAAAAAAGTAAAATAAATGCAACAGTGTAAATCGCAATTCTAAGTGCTTTATAGGGTATTGTTGGGGTTCTATATTTAGCAATTACTAGGTAATTTAATTTATGTATTTCCTTTAAATTGGAATTTTTTACTCCAAAATAATAAACTATTTTTCCATTTGCTTCATCTACATCCGATTCAAACCAAAAGTTTGCTTCGCTTAATAAACTTTGAAAATAATCAGCTCTATTTTTTTCTCGGAAGTGAAAAATAGTATAGGCTTTTCTGGTTGGATGTTCGTTAAAATTAGTAAGCTTTATCATGGGTTATTTAATGCGAAGTGTTTTACCTACTCTCAAAACAGATGATTTTTTCATATCGTTAAGATCACATAATTCACGAACTGTCATACCATAGTTTGTTGCAATTTTTTGCATAAAATCACCTCTTTCAATGGTGTAATAATTCACACCAACAGGAATAGCTGTAAAACTATGTTTAGTTTTTTTAACGAAAATAGATTCGCTAATTAGTTTGTTATCCTTAAAATTGATGATATTTTTAGGATTTAGTGGTTTTCCTTTATAACGTATTTCAAAATGTAAATGACTTCCAGTGGAATGTCCAGAACTGCCTCCCAATCCGATAATTTGTCCAGCTTCAATAATGTCGCCTACTTTTACTTTAAAACGGTGCAAATGTGCATATAATGTTTCTAATCCATTATAATGTCTGATTACTACTACTCTTCCGTATCCTGGATGTTTAATGGCAATTCGCACCATACCATCAAATGATGCTACAATAGGATCCCACACTTCTAAATCAAGATCCATTCCGTTATGATTTTTACCTTGTCGGTAACCAAAATTTGATGTTATTATTGGGTTTTCGAGTGGCATAACAAAATCACACCAATTATTTTTGTCAATCAACGTCAACTGAATACTACTATCATTTTCACTCATTGCATTTTCATAAGGGGCAATATTTTCTGTGTCCCAGGTTTCATACGTTCCATTTGATGGTATTTCTGAATTATCGTAATAATTGGTTAATGAATTGTAATAATCATGTTCAAGTAACCTATTTTCGGCGTAATCATTAATTTCTTTCAGCAACGATTTAGAAACTATCTGTTGGTTTAATAAGGAATCAATTATTGCAATTATTTCGTCACCAGTTAAAGTCGATAAATTTTCAAACATGGGGTTTTCAGGGTTAATAACAAGAGCACTTACAGTATCTTTTTTGAAAGATCCATCAATATTGATGTGTCCAAAAATTGTGTTGTAATTAACCATAACAATAGCCAAAAAAAGGATTGCTCTATGTAAAAAACTGTTCATTATTTTTTTGAAAAAGGAAGCCAATTTAATAAAAATTAATGGCAATACAAAAATATTTATAGAAAGCTATTTATAATAATATTGGCGATACATTTAAAAAAAGTAATTTTATCAATTATATTTTAACCCAATTTATGAGTTTGTTAAGACGAATTATTTTTATTGTTCTCATCGTTTTTGTTTTTCTTGTTATTTTTTCTTTTTTCTTACCTTCTAATTTAAAAATTGAACGTAAAATAACCATTGAATCATCACCAGAAATTGTTTTTAAGCAAGTGAATAATCTTAAAAATTGGAAAAATTGGGTAGTTTGGGCAAAATTGGATTCGTTGAGTTTTAATAACGATAAATTTTATTCAACTCCAGCAGAAGGTGTTGGGTCTACATTTCAATGGAAAAGTGAACTCGATGAAATGGGTGAAGGAGTTATTAAAATTGTTAAATCTCAACCAAATGAATTGATTGAGCAAGAAATTAATTTTGGATCAACTGAATCGGTTTCTTACTGGTACTTTAATGAAAAGGATAATTTGGTTGATGTTACTTGGGGAATGAATTTGAAGTTTGGA
The DNA here is from genome assembly GCA_036171675.1 of Vicingus sp. GTDB lineage: Bacteria > Bacteroidota > Bacteroidia > Flavobacteriales_E > Vicingaceae > Vicingus. The sequence continues at coordinate 54,433 of JAVHRO010000121.1, forward strand.
TTTAATCCTTTTACCAAATGGTTTGGGTTATTTGCTGAAAAAGATTTTGCTCCAGATATCGAAAAAGGATTAAAAAACTTAAAAAAGTATTCAGAAAAATTACCCAAAATAAATAGCAGTATAGTTTCAAAAAAGTATTTAGAACAGCCTCAATGGTTTGTTGCAATTCGAGAAAGAGTACGAGGAGCTGAGGTTGAAAATATTCATACTAAATTGTTTAACGAAATAAGCGTGTTTCTTACTAAAAAATCAATTGAAACTGATTTATCGCCCATTGTAATTTATCATTTTTGGTCTGACACGTTGGTAGATGTAGAAGCTGGATTATTGGTAAAAGACTCTATTTATATTGATAATGAAAGAATTAAATTAAAAAAAATAAAACCTGAAAATGTGGTAACAGCAACACATTTTGGAGCATACGATCGAATTCCTGAAACCTACTTTAGTATAAATGAATGGATGAGAAAAAATAAGGTACAAGTTATTGGTCCACCTTGGGAAATATATATTGTTGATCCATCCGTTGAACAAAATCCTAATAAATGGGTCACTGAAATTTATTTTCCAATTCAATAATAACATTAAATTTGTAGTATGAAAAAAATTGTCTCTTCATTAATTTTAGTTGGTATTATTATCGTTTCCGCATCTAATTTATTTGCACAAGAGCCTATAAATATTGTTGGTAAGCTTAAAAGCTTAACCAAAAAAGGCGATTATGCCATATTAGAAGTAAGGTTAAATAATGAGGATGAATTTAGGACTACTGAAGGAAGTAACTCGAGTTTAGCCCGTATTTCTTTATTTACGGGTAATAATGAGGGTGAAGAACTTATGGCTAAAGGATTTGAGGGTATGAATGCTATCGTTTCAATGCTTAACGATTTAAAAGCCAATGGCTTTATTCTAGTAAACACCTATACAATAAAAGGCGAATCGCTTATTATTACTCATTACATAATTGAACGAAAAAAATAATTCATTAGGAATTCAATAATTGTAAAAAAATAATAGTCCAATCTTTTCTCAGAAAAGATTACTTTTAATTATTAATTTGCAATATGGAAAGAATTTTAAAACAATTATTTTTTTTAGTCATCTTCTTAATTACAAACGTTTTAAGTGCTCAAATATTGATTAATGAGTACTCTTGTGCTAATGCCACAAGTGCTGGAGATCCTGATTTTTTTGGACAAATGGAAGATTGGATTGAGCTATACAATCCAACTGGTTCGGCAGTAAATTTAAATGGATATTATTTGAGCGATAAAGCTACTAATCCATTAAAATTTAGGGTGCCAGGGTCAATTTCTATCCCTGCTGGAGGTTATTTAATGGTTTATGCTTCAGGTAGAAACCAAATAGCTGGAGGATCTGAAATTCATACCAATTTTAAACTTACGCAAACCAAGCATGAAAAAATAATCCTTTCTAATCCTAGTGGAACAGCAATAGACATTTTAACTATTAAGAACCATCAATTACTTCATTCGCGAGGAAGGGTAACATCAGGTGCTGGAACGTGGGGCGTATTTTTAAATCCGACACCAAATGCACCAAATACTGGTAGCATGTTGGAATATGCTACAACACCAGTTTTAAGTGTTGTTCCAGGATTTTACAATTCAATTCAATCCGTGTCAATTTCTTCTCCAGATGCTGGAGTTACCATTCGTTATACATTAGATGGTTCGGACCCAACTAGTGCGTCAGCAGTTTATTCAGGCCCTATTAGTATTTCTAGTACTTCGGTATTACGAGCACGAGCATTTAGTTCAAACCCAAATATTCCAGCGAGTTTTATCGAAACGAACACTTATTTTATTAACGATGCTCATACTGTTCCTGTTATTTCAATTTGTGGAAATAATGTAATGACTTTACTAACTGGAACTCAATCACAACCTTTAGGAGCTCTCGAATATTTTGATAGAGCTGGAGTTATGCAAACAGAAGTTACAGGAGAATTTAATAAACACGGTAATGATTCTTGGGCTTATAATCAACGAGGTATTGACTTTATTTCGAGAGATGAACAAGGATATAGCAATGCATTGAGTTATCAATTATTTCCTCAAAAAACAAGAAATGAGTATCAACGTATTATATTAAAGTGTGGTGCTAGCGATAATTACCCATTTGAAAATGGCGGAGCACATATTCGAGATCCATACGTACATACATTGTCACAGAAAGGGCATTTAAAATTGGATGAACGAACTTACGATGCAGCCGTATTGTATGTTAATGGTCAATATTGGGGAATATATGAAATTAGGGAAAAAGTGGATGATAATGACTTTACATCATTTTATTATAATCAGGATGTAACCTATTCCGATAGCCCTGAATATGTTCAGTTTTTGAAAACTTGGGGTGGTACTTGGGAAGAATTTGGTGCACCGAATGCACAAAATGATTGGAATAATTTATTAAATTTTATTACTACCAATAATATGGCTATCCCTGCCAATTTTCAATATGTTGATAGTTTATATAACTGGAAGAGCTTAGTCGATTATTTCTGTTTAAACTCATACATTGTAAATAAAGATTGGTTGAATTGGAATACTGCTTGGTGGAGAGGTCTTGACACCGCTGGTGATAAAACAAAATGGAGATATACCCTTTGGGATATGGATGCTACTTTTGGACATTATGTTAATTATACGGGAATACCTGATATCTCTGCAAACGCTAATCCGTGTAATGTTGAAAATTTACCTAACCCTGGTGGTGAAGGTCATACCGAAATAATGTTGGCTTTAATGAACAATCCAACTTTTGAGCAATATTATATTTCTCGATATATAGATTTAGGCAATACTGTTTTTAGCTGTGAAAACATGATTCCGTTATTAGATAGTTTGGTTGGAATGATTGCTCCTGAAATGCCTCAGCATGTTGCAAAATGGGGAGGTTCTGTCTCACAATGGCAAAATAATGTGTTGTCCATGAGAAATTTTATATTAGATAGATGTGTAGCCATTGATAGTGGTTTGGTTAATTGTTACAATTTAACAGGACCTTATCCTATTAAGTTTAACGTTAACCCTGCTGGCACTGGCAATATTAAAATAAATTCAACAACACCACCAAGTTATGTTTTTACGGGCGATTATTTTGGAGGAATTGATATTTTGCTCAATGCCAATCCAAATACAGGCTATACATTTAGTCATTGGGAAATTTTCCATCACATACTCGATTCTGCATTAACCAATGACAAAAATTCGTTGAGAATTACGCAGGCTGATAGTATTGTAGCTCATTTTATTGTTGATGATTCGACTAGACTCGTGTTTAATGTGTTTCCAGCAGCTTCAGGTAATATTTCTATTGATGGATTTACTCCTTCAACATATAGCTATTCTGATTATTATACAAAAACAAGTACGATTAATTTAATAGCAACTCCTTTACCTGGTTATGTATTTGATCATTGGGAATCGTTGACTACAGCATTTGTACCTGACCAATATAATCCAACTGTACAAATTACAGCTGATTTAGCCGATAGTATTGTTGCTCATTTTGTAATTTATCAAACGTTTAATTTGAAATTCAATGTTAACCCAGTTTTAGGGGGTAATATTTCAATTGATGGAGTTACTCCAGCTTCCTATGTTTATAGTCAAACTTATCCAATAAATACGATTATTAATTTAGTTGCAACACCACTTCCAGGTTTTGTATTCGATCATTGGGAGTCCTCGTCAATTGCATTCAATCCAAATTCTACTTCTTCAACTGTTCAAATTATGGCTTCTATGGCTGATAGTATTGTCGCTCATTTTGTTCTAATTCAGTTGTTTGATTTAAAATTTAATGTTGCACCAACTGGTGGTGGTGATATTTCTATCGATGGATTTACCCCATCATCTTATACGTATTCTCAAACTAATATTATCAATGATGTATTGAACCTTGTTGCAGTGCCTCAACCTGGATATATTTTTGACCATTGGGAATCGTCGATAATAGGATTTACTCCAAATATGGTCTCTGCTAACGCGTCAATTACGGTAACTTCATCGGACAGTATTATTGCTCATTTTCTCTATTTGGATACATTAGATATAACCTATGATGTTGTGCCAATAGGCGCTGGTGATATTTCTATAAATACGTTAATACCTGGTGCATATCCTCATACGGAAACCTATATAACCAACACCATTGTGAATTTAAAGCAATTTGAATTATTACCATCAACTTTTATATTCGACCATTGGGAATCTCATCACCATACATTAAACCCATCAATTAGTTCTTCTGTTGTTTCCTTTAAGGTATTGTATGATGATACAATTACTGCAGTGTATATTGATGTTCCATTGCCTCCTACAAAAGGAGCTCAATTACCATCTGCATTTTCACCAAATGGAGATGGTAATAATGATATGTTGTTTGTTTATGGCGGACAAATAGAAAAAATATTTTTAAGTGTTTATGATCGGTGGGGAGAGTTAATTTTTGAAAGTACCAACAAAGATAATGGATGGGATGGAACGTTTAAAGGTGCTAATGCGGGAGCAGGGGTTTATGTTTATAAGTTAAAAGTGATTTTCTCTGATGGCGATATAGAAACCAAGTCAGGAAATATAACCTTGATTAGATAATGTTGAATATTAAGCACTACATATCATTTGTTGTAGTTATTGTTATGGCAAACATAACCTTTGCGCAAGATGTGCATTTTTCACAATTTGTGCAAACTCCACAATTAATAAATCCAGGAGCAGCAGGCTCGTTTATTGGTACTTTTCGAGGTATTTTAAATTATAAAACACAATGGGGAGTATTTGGCTCACCTTATAAAACGTATGCGGCATCATTCGATTTACCAGTAGCTAAAGGCAATGGTAAAAAAGCATATTTAGGATTGGGAGGAAATTTTTATAAAGATGTTGCTGGAGATGCCAATTTTGGTAATTTTTTGGGTGGGTTTTCAGTGGCTGGTATACTTCCCATAACAGAATATCATCATTTTTCTGCCGGAATTCATATTGGATTTGGACAATATTCTGCTCAAATTTCCAACTTAACGTGGGGTAACCAGTTTAACGGCGAGAAGTTCGATACTCAAATAAATTCGAATGAGGTTCTTAGCTTAAATTCTAAATTGTATGCCGACTTTGGTGCTGGTTTATTTTATGAATTTAAAAACACTACACATTTTTTCCTAGGGAGTGAACTAAAAAGTTTTAATATTGGTATCGCAGCTTATCATATCAACCAACCTAAACAAGATTTTTTAGGAATAAAGGAAGATGCTCTAAAAATGAAATTTATTGGTCAGTTTTCTGGAACTTTTGATATTACCAACTCTAAGGTTGCGTTGGTGCCTTCAATGTTCTATGCTAAACAATTTAAATTTCAAGAAATTACCGCTGGTTTATTAGTTAAGCTGAGGTTTGGTGAAGAAACCAAATATTCAGGACTTTTCAAACAAACTGCGTTCTATTTTGGTGCTCATTATAGAGTAAAAGATGCAATAATACCACAGGTTTATTTAGAATTTTCAGATTATATGGTTGGAATTTCATACGATTACAACAATTCTAGTATGTCTGATGTAACCCATGGAAATGGTGGATTTGAAATTTCCCTTAAGTATGTAAACAAACCAAAAGCTATTCAGCGAACTTCTTTTTAGTAACTTTGTAAGGTGTCGAAAATAGCAGCATTCATATTTAACATTCTAGGTTGGAAAATTCTTGGTAATATTCCGCCTGAATTAAAAAAGTATGTTATTATTGGTGCACCACATACCAGTAACTGGGATTTCCCAATTGGACGACTTTATTTTTATGTATTTAAAATTCCAGTTAGGTTTTTTATTAAAAAAGAATGGTTTTTTTTCCCCATGAATTTATTGCTTCACTATTTAGGTGGGATACCGGTAAATCGTGGAAAAAATAGCAATTTGACCGAACAAATTGTAAAATCTTTCGAAAAACACGAAAAATTAGCCATGTTGGTTACCCCTGAAGCAACTCGGAAATATAATCCAGAATGGAAAAAAGGATTTTATTATATTGCCTTACGTGCCAATGTACCAATCGTATTAGGTTTTGTCGATTATTCAACAAAATCATTAGGCATTGGCCCAATCCTTAATCCGTCAGGAGATATTGATGCAGATATGAAATTTATTTTAGATTTTTATCGCACCAAAAAAGGCAAATACCCCGACCAAGGCGTTCGATAAAACTTAGTTGGTTCTGAACTTATACTTAAAGCTAGCAAGTTCCTCGTTGGCTTTTACAATTTTTGATTTCAAATTGTTTTTGTAGGCAACGGTTTTATTATAGATTTCATCATTTCCAGTACCCAACATTTGAGTTGCTAAAATTGCTGCATTTAAAGCCCCATCAACAGCAACCGTAGCAACAGGAATTCCAGGTGGCATTTGAACAATTGCCAACAACGCATCCATACCATCAAAACTAGCATTAATAGGAACTCCAATAACAGGAAGTGGTGTTAAAGCGGCGATAACTCCAGGTAAATGTGCAGCCATACCTGCAGCTGCAATAATTACCTTTACTCCTTTTTCGTGGGCTTGTTTCGCAAATTTTTCTACTTCGTCTGGTGTTCTATGTGCTGAAAGTGCATCAATTTCAAATGGAATTTCCAATTCGTTAAAAAAATCAGCTGCTTTTTGCATAACCTTCCAGTCGCTGGTGCTTCCCATAATAATGCTAACAAGTGGTTTCATATTTCAAGTATAAGTTTTACAAAGTTAATGATTATGATGGGGATTCTCAAATTGAACATTTAAAATAACTACATTTGCATTCCAATTTTTTTTATGACAACAATCAAAATAAAAGACCTAACGTTTAAGCCTTTAATTGCTGAACAAGAGTTGCAGAATTTAATAAAAAATGTGGCAATTCAAATTAACAAAGAATATGTTAATAAATCGCCACTTTTTTTGGGGGTGTTAAACGGCTCATTTATGTTTATGGGCGATTTAATGAAATCAATAGATTTAAAATGTTTGGTTTCATTTGTTAAACTAGCTTCCTACGAAGGGACTGAGAGTAAAGGTGCTGTAAGTCAGTTAATTGGGCTTAATGAAAGTTTAGAAGGAAAAGATGTGATTATTGTTGAGGATATTGTTGATACGGGTAATACGCTTGAAAAACTTTATCAGATTATATTAGAAAAAAAACCTAATAGTCTTAAAGTTGCTACCTTATTATATAAACCCGACGCATACAAAAAAGAGTTTAATATTGATTTTGTTGCCAAAGAAATACCTAATAATTTTGTAATTGGATTTGGTTTAGATTATGATGGATATGGTAGAAATTTAAGTTCAATTTATATGTTAAATCAATAAATAGTAAAATCATGTTGAATATTGTTTTATTTGGACCTCCAGGTGCAGGAAAAGGAACTCAAGCAGAAAAACTAATAGCTAAATATAACTTATGTCATCTTTCGACTGGCGATATTTTTAGAGCCAATATTAAAGGTGAAACCCAATTAGGAAAATTAGCCAAAAGCTATATGGATAAAGGGGAGCTAGTTCCCGATTCAGTAACCATTGCAATGTTAGAATCGGAGGTAAATAAAAACCCTCAAGCAAAAGGATTTATTTTTGATGGATTTCCAAGAACAACTCCACAAGCAGAAGCATTGACAGCATTTTTGGCATCAAAAGGTACTGAAATATCGGTAATGTTAGCCTTAGATGTAGAAGAAAAAGAATTGATTAAAAGATTACTTCTTAGAGGTGAAAAGAGTGGAAGAGCAGATGATAGCAATGAAAATGTGATTTCCAACAGAATACAAGTATATAATAAACAAACTGCTGTAGTGGCTGACTTTTATGCTGCTCAAAATAAATTTGAAAACATTGAAGGTATAGGGGGTATTGATACGGTTTTCGAAAAATTATGTAACTCAATAGATAAATATAAACTGTTGGTTAAAAACTAACTTGCGGTAACAACCTCATAATTTTTACAACTTAATACATTAGTAACTCAACAAAAAAATGGCAAGCACCAACTTTATCGATTATGTAAAAATTCATTGCCGTTCGGGTAAGGGAGGTGCGGGTTCACGTCATTTTAGAAGAGAAAAATATGAAGCCAAAGGTGGTCCCGATGGTGGTGATGGTGGTCGTGGTGGTCATATTATTTTAAGAGGTGATAAAAATTTATGGACACTTTTACATTTGAAATACAAACGACACGTTAAAGCTGGTCATGGAGAAGCTGGTGGGGAATCGTGTAGCACTGGTGCCGAAGGTGAAGATACGTATGTAGATGTTCCGTTGGGAACCATTGCAAAAGATCCAGAAACAGGTGAGGTGCTATGCGAAATTACCGAAGATGGACAAGAATTTATTTTAATTACTGGAGGTAGAGGAGGTAAAGGAAACGACCATTTTAAATCGGCAACTAATCAAGCACCAATGTATGCTCAGCCAGGTGGTGATAGTGAAGAGGGATGGAGAGTATTGGAGTTGAAAGTACTTGCAGATGTTGGGTTGGTTGGATTTCCAAATGCAGGTAAAAGTACATTATTATCAGTTTTGTCAGCCGCAAAACCTGAAATTGCTGATTATCCATTTACGACTATTGTTCCAAATTTAGGAATGGTGTCTTATCGCGATTATCGTTCATTTGTGATGGCTGATATTCCTGGAATTATTGAAGGGGCTCATGAAGGAAAAGGATTAGGAATTCGTTTTTTACGACACATTGAGCGTAATGCGGTATTACTTTTTATGGTTGCCGCCGATAGCGATGATATTAATAAAGAATATCAAACATTATTGCACGAAATAGGTGAGTTTAACCCTGATTTGTTAGATAAAAATAGAATTTTAGCCATTACAAAATCCGATTTGTTAGATGATGAATTGAAAGCTGAAATTAAAAAAGATTTACCTAAAGTTCCTTATTTATTTATTTCTTCAGTAGCACAACAAGGACTTATGGAATTGAAAGATTTGATTTGGGAAAAAATTAACGACCTGAGCACAAATTAATCACAATACAAACAATTCGAGTAAAAACATCTGAAAAGTTTGTTGCTAGAACAACTATTAAAAATGTAAACTTGTATTATCAATTAATTTTGTATTTTATGTTTTATATTGATTCTGCTTTGTAGTCTCGATATAAATTTAACGATTGAAATGAGTCAAATTCAGTTAAATTGACAAATTTTCTAGAAAATAATTCACTTTACCATACTTTTATATAATTCTTCATACATCGGTAAAATTTTATGAATATCGAATTGCTTTGCTTGTTGGTAAGCTGCATTTTTAAATTGGTTTAATGTGTCATTATCTTTTAAAATTGTCAATGCATTTTTAGCCATATCGTCCACATCACCGACGTTACTCAAATAACCTGTAAGCCCATGTATGTTTACTTCTGGTATTCCTCCAGTATTGGTACTTATTACTGGAACTTTTGTTGCCATGGCTTCTAATGCTGCTAACCCAAAGCTTTCTGATTCTGATGGTAATATAAATAAATCACTTGAAGCTAAAATATGTTCAGTGTCTCTTACTTTTCCTAAAAAGGTTATGGAATCGCATGCATGTAATTCTCTACATAATTCTTCCATTTTATGTCGTTCAGGTCCATCGCCAACCAAAATTAATTTGACTTGAATTTGTTTACGAACAATATCAAAAACTTTAATCACATCTTGAACCCGTTTTACTGGTCTAAAATTAGAGACATGCACCATTACTTTTTCACCATTTGGTGCAAATGTTTTTCTCAATGCTTCTGTATTATTAATTTTCTTGTATTCGTCAATACAAATAAAGTTTGGTATAACTTTAATGTTTCTAGTTACTTTAAAATGTTTGTAGGTATCGCGTTTTAAACTTTCCGAAACTGCAGTAACGGCATTCGATTCATTTATGGCAAAGGTAATTACAGATTCGAACGAAGCATCTTTTCCAACTAAGGTAATATCTGTTCCGTGCAACGTAGTAATAAATGGAATATGAATGCCTTCTTTTTCTAAAATGTGTTGTGCCATGTATGCTGCTGATGCATGGGGTATGGCGTAGTGCACGTGTAAAATATCTAGTTTCTCAAATTTCACAACATCAACTAATTTACTGGTTAACACTAATTCATAAGGCTGATAATCGAACAAGGGATAATCGGAGACCTTAACCTCATGGTAAAAAAGATTGTTGCAATACAAATCTAATTTTACAGGTTGCTGATAAGATATAAAATGAACTTTATGACCTTTATATGCCAAAGCTTTCCCAAGCTCAGTTGCTACAACACCACTACCTCCAAAAGTTGGATAACAAACTATTCCTATATTCATTCTAGTTATTTTTTAAATTTTTTTAGTTTCTCTAATTTTGAAGGTTGGATTTTCTACTTCTAGTTGATTCAAATAGGTGGTCATTAATTATTTATTTTTTTAGGTTAAACAACGATTATATCAACAATGAAATTGGCAGTCGATTTTGAATGATTCACGCTAGATAATTCACAAAACCCATGGTACAAAATTAAGCCTAAACCATTAAAAAATAAAGATAAAAGAGTTTTAGCTTTTTATTGTAAATTTGAGGATATCAATATTGCATATTATGAAACCACCAAAAATTCCATCATTATTTAAGACAAAGAAGCCAAATAGTTTTTATTATGAGCCTCGATACTACGATGAAAAAAAAGAAAAAATGGCGGAACGACGTGAACGAATAGCTAGAGAATTGAATAATGAAAAAAATGAACCAGCTAGCACTGAGCAATTTCGATCTACACTTAGACAAAGTTGGGGGTACGGTAGAAACAGGAGTGAAAACAAAGGGATTAATAGAAGAGTACTGGTTTATATTGTGGTATTGGTTGGATTAGCATATTATTTTTTAATTAAGAAATGATTTCCAAAAAAACAAAATATGCCATTAATGCCTTAGTGTATTTAGCCAAAAAACCTTTGCAACAACCCATCTTAATTAGCGAAATTTCTGAACACGAACATATTCCTCAAAAATTTTTAGAAGCTATTTTACTCGATTTAAAAAAAGACGGAATATTAGCTAGCAAAAAAGGAAAAGGTGGGGGTTATTTTTTATTAAAATCTCCCAACGAAGTAAACATGGCAGATGTAATGCGTTTGTTTGACGGACCAATTGCTTTACTTTCTTGTGTTACGTACAAATATTATCAAAAATGCGAAGAGTGCACTGACGAAGCATCTTGCGGTATTCGTTCGGTTTTTTTAGAAGTTCGAAACCAAACGGTAGAATTGCTTAAAAAAGCTACTTTAACCGAAATCATCAACAGAGGAGAATAACAATATTGAATGAGATTAGACAACAGATAGGGTATTTTGTAAAAATATTTCATCACTAAACCCTATAAAGTCAATAGACTTTATATATTTGTAAAAAAATAATTTTATGTCAACAGATGCTATCATAACCCTCATTGTTATTCTCGGAGCAATTATTTTATTTGCAACGGAAATCATTTCTATTGATTTAGTTGCCTTATTGATAATGGTTACCTTAATTTTATTTGGGGTAGTTACTCCACAAGAGGGCATTGAAGGGTTTAGCAACAAAGCTACTGTTACAGTTGCCTTTATGTTTGTACTTAGTGCAGCTTTGTTAAAAACAGGGGCTTTACAATTTTTTACCCATCGGTTATCCAACTTGTTTCGAAACAATTTTACATTAGGAATAGCTTTAATGATGATAGTTGTTGCTGTAATTTCTGCATTTATTAATAACACACCAGTTGTGGCTATTTTTATTCCTGTGGTGATACAAATTGCACATACATCTGGTCAGAGTCCAACAAAAATGCTTATTCCTTTATCGTTTGCCTCCATTTTTGGAGGAACATGTACTTTGATAGGAACATCAACCAATATTTTGGTAAGTGGAATTGCCGAAAAAGAAGGATTGCAACCATTTTCCATGTTTGATATGACTCCGATGGGGTTGATATTTTTAGCAGCAGGTATTTTATACATGGTTTTTATTGGGGTAAAACTTTTGCCAGATAGAAAACAAGAAGATTTGAATACCAAATTTGGGATGCGGAATTATTTGTCGGAAATTGAATTGCTCGAAAATTCGGATGCTGTTGGTAAAACCATAATGGAATCCGCTTTGGTAAAGGATTTAGAAATGGATGTGATTGAAGTGAGAAGAGGAAATGAAAGTTTTAATTTACCAGCTGGCGATTTTGTGCTACTTGCCAACGATGTGCTGAAAGTTAGGTGTAATGTGGAAAAAATTAAGTTACTAAAAGATAGAGCTAAAATTATGATTGCATCGTCCATTAAAATTGGTGGAGAAGATTTTAAAGGGAAAAATTCAACGTTGGTTGAAATGGTCATTACTTCCAATTCCGAACTTGATGGGAAAACACTCCGAGAAGTTGACTTTAGAAGACGTTTCCGTGCTATTCCTTTAGCCATTCAACACCGAGACGAAATAGTTCATGAAGATTTATACCAAGTAACCCTAAAAGCTGGTGATGTGATTTTGGCCGAAGTTAAAAACCACTACATTAAAGAAATTAAAAAATTAGAAAACGAACAAAACAATCCGTTTGTATTGATTTCTGAAGACACCTTGTTGGATTTTGACAAAAAGAAGTTTTTCATTGTAATTTCAGTAATGTTGGCGATAATTGGTTTAGCTACATTCGAAATACTAGATATTATGGTTGGAACAATTGCTGGTGTGGTATTGTTGGTTTTGCTTAAATGTTTAACCATGAAAGAAACTTACGAAGCCATCAATTGGAAAATTGTTTTTTTATTGGTAGGAGCATTAAGTTTAGGTGTTGCTATGAAAAATACTCAACTTGATAGTTTAATTGCCAATAATATTGTAGATAATTTAGGTAAATGGGGACCAATAGCTATTGTTTCTGGATTGTATTTGGTTACCTCCCTACTGACTGAAATAATGTCGAACAATGCAACAGCAGCTTTATTGGCTCCAATTGCTATTGCTACTGCTCATAATTTAGGATTGAGTCCTATGCCGTTTTTAATGGCAATTACTTTTGCAGCGTCGGCAAGTTTTATGACTCCTGTAGGATATCAAACCAATGCCATGGTGTATAGTGCCGGAAATTATAAGTTTATGGATTTTATTAAGGTAGGTACTGCTTTAAATATTTTATTTTGGATTTTAGCAACGATATTTATTCCGATGTTGTTTCCGTTTTAAACCGCCATTAAATTTTTTTCAGTTCTTTTCTTGTAATCCCTTAATCATTAAATTGGCTCCAGCAGGATTGGTGGCTAAAGGAACATTGTGTACATCGCATAAACGCATTAACATTTGCACATCAGGTTCGTGCGGATGCTTACCGAGTGGATCACGGAAAAAAAATACCATAGATATTTTATCTTCAGAAATAAGTCCACCAATTTGTGCATCACCACCTAAAGGTCCACTTTTATAACATTTAACCTCAAAACCAGCATCAATAGCGTGTTTACCTGTTGTACCTGTTGCCACCAATTTAAAGTTAGCTAAAAATTTTTTGTTTTGATTTAGAAAAGCGACCATTTCAGCTTTTTTTCCATCGTGTGCTATAAGTGCAATTCTGTTTTTTAGCATTTGAATGAGATAAAATAAAAAAAAATAAGATTTATAAGACAGACTTTCTATTTGGTAATATTTAGTTTCATTATAGTACCCATCTATTAAAATCTAACGATGAGCAAAGGTATATATTTTAATGAACAACCTAATATTATTCCACATTTACTTCGCCATCTCCCATTAAAATGGAAGTATTAATTTCAAATTTTTATGAGACCGAATGCCAATTACGATATTTTTTAACACGGTATGTAATAAATTAAAGTTAAAAAAGGAAATGTGTTTTTTGAGTTTGTAATGCTCTTATTTAGTGAGTTAAAGGTTTTTTCTAAATATCGAAATACTGGTTAATTAGTGCAGTTTTAATACCAAAACTAATCCAGTTGCTTGATTCGTTTACATAACTATTTTTATAACTTCGATTGGTTACGCCAAGTTGAATAATGGTTTGCATTTTAACGTTTAATACAAACGAAACTTTAAGTGAATTGTTTAGAATACTTGTATTGATTCCACCACCTATATTGTATCCAAAATCTTTCTCTCGATTATTATATGGTTCATAAATGTTTTGTCCTAAACTGAAATTATTGCTATCTAACCCAATTTTGGCAAAAGTACTTTGAACTTCAAAAATCCAACGATGTTTATGGTATGCTATACCACCAATCATTTCTTTAAAATTAGCCCCCATTGGATGTGCTAATGGTGAATTGTAATGTCCGTAATTTTGTAAGGTACTCAATGTGCTAGGGTTTTCAAAATAGCTGTAGGTAAAAGGTCTAACAACATTATATTCTAATTGAATTCTTAAACCATTAACACCAGCAACATTATATGCTTTAAATCCAGCTTGGCAACCATATTTATTAGCCCACCAACCTGTATTCGCTTTTATTTCGGAGAGTAAAAACTCGTCTAACAAAACTTGACCATAAAGAATGGTAGTCTTTTTTATTTTTATTTTTAAACTACCACCCATTAATGCATTATCTGCAGAGCCTTGATGGTATTCAACGGGACGTAAAAATATAATCGGGTTGAGGTAACTAATTTCGTAACCTCTGTAAAAATTTCCTTCTTGTGCTTGAAATATAATACTTTCAAAAAAACCTATGTTCAACCATTTTGTAGTGTTATAACTCAAATAATGAATGGTCGAGAATTTTTGACGAAAATCGTTATAATCACCATGTCCAAAACGGATATCCTGAAAATTAGTGTACAACACCATGTATTTTATTTTCCAGAAATTGGCAGTAGCTTTAAAGTAAGGGTAACTGTTGGCGTAATCCGACAAAAATAAAGAACGGTAACCGTCTCCAATAAAATTTTTGCCCACTCCTGCCTGAAAAGTAAATACATTATCGGCAGTAAACGATAAATTTCCTTGATAATACATCGCTTGTTGGTTGGAGGTATAGCCATAACCTTGACCTGCATTTTGCGATTTTAGCAAATGGTCGATATGCAACGGATATTGAGAATTGTCGGCTAAAAACTCCATTTCTGCAATCCATTTCTTTCGTAAACTTGATTTGATACTTAACCCAAAAGCAGTTTCACTTATTGATAAGTTTTTTGAATGGGTTTGTTCTATACCGAATCCTGAATTAATAATTGGGTTGATGTAGAGTTTAAAATTTTCCTTTTCTGTTGATACTAAATTTTCATTAAAAATTAAATTTATTAAAGAAGAATTGGTGTTTAAATGAATTGAATTAGTTATACTGTCATAAGAAATGACTTGATTTACTTCGTTTGAGCTAAACGGTTGTATTGAAGTATGAAAATTTACTGATGAATCTAACGTGGAAATCAATAAATGCTCAAATGTAATATGTTGATTAATATTAAAATTTTGGGAATTACTTACTATAGCAATACCCAGCAAACAAAAAAGTACTATGTGTTTTATTGGTTTAATTTTTTTTTCTTTTTAGTGCGATAAAAAATGGAATTTGTATTAGTATTACTACGCCTGTGATGATAATTATAAACGCATAACTCGGATCAAAATTTCTTGCATAAACCGATGCAGCAACAATTAATAGACTGAAAAAATAAATAATTATTACTGTTTGCCAGTGCGATAAGCCTAAATCAATTAATCGATGATGCAAATGGTTTCTATCAGCTGTAAAAGGAGAAACTCCTTTTAAAACTCTTAATGTAAAAACACGAATGGTGTCAATTAAAGGATATACTAAGATTGACATAGCAAATATAGGTTTTGATATTCCGCTGATAATATAAGGTAATGTGCGTTGAGCGTCGAACTCAACCATTTCGATTGCTAAAGCAGCAAATAAAAAGCCAATGGTTAACGAGCCAGAATCGCCCATGAAAATTTTTGCAGGACTAAAATTGAATCGTAAAAAGCCAAACAAAGCACCTGCCAAGGCAAACGACAATACTGCATATACGTGGTCACCAGCAAAATAAAACCAAATACCAAATAATGATGCCGAAATTAAGCCAACTCCAGCTGATAAACCATCTACCCCATCAATTAAGTTAAATGCATTTATAATTACAATATAGGTGAAAACAGAAAGCATTATTCCTGCCCAATCTGGAATTTCACGAACACCAAATAAACCGTGCAGACTTGTTAGTCGAACATCAGCCATGAGTACCATAATAAAAGCAACAACCAAGTGAGCGGCTAATTTTTTTGTAGGTGCGGTTCCAATAATATCATCTTTCATGCCAACAAAAAACATAATAAGTAAACAAGGTACAATGTATTTAATTATTCCCATTTCGTTGGTTGGAAACCATAATAAGAAAGAAAAAAGTGTGCCAGCAAAAATCATCAACCCTCCCATTAATGGAACTACTCTTTTGTGAATTTTTCGGTCTTCACTCGGTTCGTCAAACAATCGTTTTTTTATCGCAACAGTTATAAAAGAGGGAGTTGATAACAATACGATGATAAATGATGTGATAAATGGTAAAAATATAGTATCCATTTTTTTTAGATTAAAAATCAGTATATAAATTTCTTAAATTGGTTTGAATTGAGAAATAAACATAATTTGTTTTTGATGAATAATTCGATGTTGCGTCAGTTCTATTTGTTGCTCCAACAATGAAGGATAAATTGTTTTTAGGATTGATTAAAAAACCTAAATGCGCTTGTAATATAGTTAGCTTAGCATTTTCGTTTAGCGATGTATTTACATAATCTGCTATATTTAATTTTACTTGTGTAAAAAGACGTTTGTATTTGTAATTAACAATTCCAATTATCTCATTAAAATTATTACCTAGAGGATGTGCAAGAGGTTGATTGTAATGATCGTAGTTTTGATACGAATCATCAACCAAAACAAATGTGGATGGTGCTATGGTATTAAATTCGGCTTGTAGCGTTAAATTTTTAATTCCATAGAAAACAATACCTTCTTGGTAACCAACTTGTAAGTCAGACGATTTTCCATCGTAAACAAACTGGTTATACAACACCGTTTTAAATGGCAATTTAATTTTAGTATTAACACCAACCATAGAATGGTTTTTGTTGTTAAAACCCGTTGATAAGGTATTTAAAAATGGAATAGGATTTAATTGTAAAAACTGAAATGGTAACGTTCCTGTAGAATCTTCGGTTTGCCAAATGGTAGATTCAAACAAACCAATGTTTAACCATTTTGTCGCCAGCCAATTCAAATAATGAACTGACATGCTTTTTCGTTTAAAAAGCGGCTCAGGAACAGAACCTTTTTCACGACGAACAAGATTCGTTAAATCAGCATGTAATTTTGTGTATTGAAGTTTGTCGTGGGCAAACAAAACA
The DNA here is from genome assembly GCA_036171675.1 of Vicingus sp. Taxonomy (GTDB): domain Bacteria; phylum Bacteroidota; class Bacteroidia; order Flavobacteriales_E; family Vicingaceae; genus Vicingus. The sequence goes on from JAVHRO010000121.1 coordinate 71,835, forward strand.
GTGGCTTTTAGGTAAGGATAGTTTGTTGATAAATCCGACAACAACAACGAACGATAACCATCGCCAATAAAATGTTTGTCGTTACCCATTTGTAAATTAAGATGTTTTGAAGGTGAATAAGAAATGTAGGCAGAAGAATAAGCATAATCAAAACCAGTAAGTTTAAATTGTTTAACGCGCCCTTGACCGGGCATTACACCAGTAGAATTTACCTGATTGTCTAGATAAGTGGGTAGGAACGATTGGTTTTCATAAACGGCTGTTTGGAAAGAGAATTTTTCACCAATATTCCCTTTTACCATTGCGCCTCGTGTATTGGTATAAATTTTATGGGGGTTTTTACTTTTATCTTCCAAGTCTTTGCCAAATTCAAGATTTATTAATGGGTCAACTGTTAAATAAAAATTACTTGTATCAACGATCAAAAAATTTTGATAAAAAAAAGATTGGTTCAACCAACCAAAAAAACTTTTTGGTTTTTTATCAGTTTTTGTGACGAAACTTAAGTAATATTTTTTTTCAGATACGGATAACCAACCTAAATCTTCGGTTGTTCTAATTTGGGACTCAATAATTGGTTGAAATGAAGTATGGGTATTTGCGTTAAATTCGTTGAAGGCTTTATTGTTAGCAAGATTAAATTCACGCGTTAGCGGTAGATTTTGTTGTTGAGAAAACCCACAAAATGAAGCCGACAACAAGCTAACCAAGACGATATGTTTAATAAAACTCTTCAATTCTTTTTTTACTTTTTCACCCACCTCAATCCTCCCTCAAGGGAGGAGGTTCTCCCCTCCTTCGGAGGGGTTGGTGGAGGCGTTCATCTGTTTTAAAGCTTCTTTAACAGTTTCAACAGGTTTTTGGCATGCTTTGTTATAACATACGTAAATAAGTGTATTACCGTTGGTTTGTTTTTCTTGCAGTAAAGGTAAATTACTTTTTTTAATACTACCAATAATTATTTTATTTGGGATATATTGAAGATAAAATTCGTTTCTTTTTTCTAATGAAAGCTCTCCACAAATGGCTATTTCATAAAATGGTTTTACTTGGTTTAGTAGTAAGCTTGCCCAATTTGAATATCCAGCAACATAGTTCGGTATTTGTGTTTCGATATTTTTGAGCATTTGAGTTGATTTATTGGTGTAATCATCGTTCTCAAAATACAAACCTAAAAGAAACAATCCTTTGGCAATGCTGGAGTTAGATGCTGGTATTACATTATCAGAAAGTTCCATTTTTCGAGCAATTAATCCTTTAGCTTCATCGGATGTAAAAAAGAAAAGACCAGTTTCGTTGTCATAAAAATGAACAATGGTATAATCCATTAATTGTTTAGATAACATCAACCATTTTTCATCAAAAGTAGCTTCGTACAAAGCAATAAAGCCTTCAATGGTAAACGAATAATCTTCTAAATAACCATTCAAATTGCTTACTCCGTTTTTGTAATTGTGATTAAGTCCCCCATCTTTTCTGAGTTGAGTTTCGGCAATAAAAGTAGCGTTTTTGATGGCAGCATGTAAAAACTCATTTTCACCAAAAGTGTTGTACGCATCCACATATCCTTTTAACATTAATGCGTTCCAAGAGGTAAGTGTTTTATCATCCAATCTCGGGCGAGTTCTTTTGTTACGAGCGTCTAATAATAATTTATTAATGGAGTTGATTTTGGTAGAAAATTCCGTTTCAGAAATGTTGAATTGTTTGGAAATAGCCTCATCACTTTCTTTTCGCAACAAGATGTATTTACTTTCCCACTTGCCAGTAATGTTAACGTTATAATACGTTTCTATTAAAGAATAATCGTCTTTTAATAATTGCTGTAATTCTTCTTTAGACCACACATAAAATTTGCCTTCTTCGCCTTCGCTGTCGGCATCTAAAGCTGAATAAAAAGCTCCATTTTTAGCAGTCATTTCTTTCTTTGTAAATGCTAGGGTTTGATAAACTACTTGTTTGTACAAAGGATTTTTATGCATTTGGTAGGCTTTTGAGTACAATGAAACGAGCTGAGCATTGTCGTACAGCATTTTTTCAAAATGCGGAACTTTCCAATAACTATCGGTAGAATAACGAGCAAAACCACCTCCTACTTGGTCATAAATTCCACCATAAGCCATTTTGGTTAACGTTAAATCAACAAAACTCAATAATGCGGTGTCGTTAGTGTGGAAAGAATACTCTAACAAAAATTCATAATTGTTGGGTAGTGGAAATTTTGGTGACCGATTGGTGCCACCTTCATTAAAATCAAAAGATGACCTAAAACGATTAATTGCCAAACTCAACGTTTCCATGCTAAATGGATTTTTGTGTGTTACCTTGGGTACAATTTCACTAGTTTTTATGCCATGAGTTAGCTCATTCGCATAATCGATAACTTTTTGTGGATTATGGTCATATTCTTCGGCAATGGAAATTAATATATGAGTCCATCTTTGACTTTGAAAATAGGTGCCGCCATAAAACGGTTCTCCTGTAGGTAGTGCAAAGCAGTTCAATGGCCATCCACCACTTCCAGTCATCAGTTGAACAGCGTTCATGTATATTTGATCAATGTCAGGTCGCTCTTCTCTATCCACTTTAATGCAAATAAAATGTTCATTCATGATATCTGCCACTTCTTCGTTTTCAAACGATTCGTGTTCCATAACATGACACCAATGACAAGCAGAATAGCCAATACTAATTAATAAGAGTTTGTTTTCTTTTTTAGCTTTTTCAAGTGTTTCTTCATTCCATGCAAACCAATTTACGGGGTTATGTGCGTGTTGAAGTAAGTAAGGACTAGTTTCTGATATTAAATTGTTGGTGTGGTTTTGTATCAAAATTTTTTAAATTAATTGGTGATAAAGTGTGCAAAGTTAATTAAAGAACAAATGTTATTTGCTTCTTTTCTATGAAGTTGTTAATTTAATAAAAAATTATTCAATTGATAATCAGTATTATATATTTAATACCTAATAATCCTATGTATTAAAAATTAAATACATAAGAATATTATGTATATTTGTCTTATGTATTCATCAGAACTTATAAAAGGCACATTAAAAACTATCGTTTTAAAATTGCTAAAAGAGCAAGGTAAAATGTATGGTTACGAAATTACTCAACGAGTAAAAGAATTAACAAACGACAAAATTCAAATCACAGAAGGAGCTCTTTATCCTACATTACATTTGCTCGAGAAAAATGGTGAGGTAGAAACTGAGACCGAATTTATTGGTAAAAGGGTAAGGAAATATTACACCATTACTAAACAAGGACGAATTACGGTTGACTTAAAAGTGAATGAATTTGTTGATTTTATGAACACCATGAAATTTTTGTTAGACGTAGAGTTAAAAGTAAGTAATGTACAAAGTAACCGATGAACAGATAGATTTTATTCTTGAGAACATTAAAGCAAATGGGGTAACTATTGAAGATCTGCAATATAACCTACTTGATCACATTTGCTGTATTGTTGAACGAGAAATGCCAGTTGGTGGGGACTTTTACAAGTTCTATGATAACATTATGCCTCGTTTTTTCAAAACAGAGTTGAAAGAAATAGAGGAGGAAACGAATAATTTATTAACCTTTAAAAACTATTACGCCATGAAAAATACACTAAAAATATCGGGAATTATATCATCAATTTTAACCATTTTTGGGGCAATATTTAAAATAATGCATTGGCCTGGGGCATCAGTGTTAATTGTGTTAGGAGGCTTATCCTTTAGTTTAATATTTTTACCATTAATGATAGTGCTTAAGTTTAAGGATGAAGAAAGTACAACCAGTAAATGGGTGTTCTCTTTTGGGTTTTTATTGGCTATGGGAGCTGCCACGGGAACTATATTCAAGTTAATGCATTGGCCAGGAGCTAGTTTTTTAATGCTTTGGAGTATCTCCATTTTTATTTTTGGCTTTGTACCGTTGTATTATATTACCCAAGTTCGAAAAGCAGAATCGAAATTTAATACCACAATTAATGCCATATTAATGTTAGCTTGTGGAGCAATGTTGTTTGCGTTGTTCAATTTAAGACCAAGCACAGGTCTTGAAGGAAGTGTTAATGCTTCATATGTTTTTATGAATTACAATTCGAATGAATTAATTGCTGCCAATACTATTTTGCTCGAATCAGTTACTGAAAAGGAAGCTGCAAATCAGTTTCATAAAAATTCGAAAGACTTGTTTGATAAGATAGAGGCAGTTAAAATTAATTTAATTGCGAAAGCTGAAGGTGTAAGTAAGGAAGATGCGAAAAAAATGAATTTGTTAGATATGCAGCGAGCAAATGATAACCACACTACAAAAAACGATTTTGATTTTGCCGAGGGAGAGTATTCTTTTAAAAGTGTAAGTAAGGCTATTGAGGTCTATAATAGTCAAGTAAAAGAAACTTTTCCAAATCATGCAGAGAAGATAATTGCAATAGAAAAGTTGCAATTAACCAATACTATTTTGTCGGTGTTGTTGCACGAATTATCTCAAATACAGTTACAAATTGCTACCACCGAAAATAGCTATTTGAGTTCACTTAAATAATAGTTAGTTAGTTTAGTTGAAAAGCGATAAAAGAAATTTTATCGCTTTTTTATTTCAACCTAACTTTCTCCTTAAAATCCACAGGAAATGATTTACTCAATGACTTTGCTCGTGCTTTTATTTCGCCTTTTACTTGTAGGTCAACAGTTTCGTCAAACAATACACTTAATATTACAGGAACAGAACTTCCAATCATATCTCCAACATTAGTTACCACAATAATTTGATGTGTTTGGTCAGAATTTTTAGGAAGTTCTATTTTGTCTTTAATTTTTGAAGTGCCAACTTTTTTGTTTTTTACAAACAACTCTAAATCGGAATCAACAATGCTAATTTTATAATTGTTGGGGTTGATAATTCTCATATCAACCTTAATTTCAATGTGGTTTGCTGAAAAACTATTTACACTAATATTGGTTACTTCTTTCATTACCACATCTTGATATTTAAAGCATGAAGTAAGCGTAAGTGAAATAAAAAGAAGTGTGAAAAGCGATTTTAATTTTAGCATCTGTTTTGAGATAAAAAAATATTGCTACAAATTACACTAATTTTTACAGATTTTCTTTCACAGATTATTTTTTTTTATTTTTCCATGCTTGAAGCGTGGAAATACAATCTGCGTTAATCTGTGAAATCTGTGGTAAATAAGGTGTTATTTTAATTCAGCAAAATATTTGTAAAACAATGGAATGGTTTCGATTCCTTTAAAATAATTAAACACTCCGTAATGTTCGTTAGGAGAATGTATGGCATCAGAATCCAATCCAAAACCCATTAAAACGGATTTTAAACCCAATTCTTGTTCAAACAAGGCTACAATTGGGATACTTCCACCACTTCTCGATGGAATTGGTGCTTTTCCAAAGGTTTCTTCCATGGCTTTTTTAGCAGCAACATAGCCTTTAAAATCAATTGGAGTAACGTATGCAGCACCACCATGGTGAGGGATTACTTTTACTTTTACCGATTTTGGAGCAATATTTTCAAAATGTTTGGTAAACAATTCGGTGATTTCGCTCGAAATTTGATGAGGAACTAATCGCATCGATATTTTAGCAAAGGCTTTTGAAGGAAGAACCGTTTTTGCTCCTTCACCAATGTAACCGCCCCAAATACCATTTACATCCAAGGTAGGACGAATAGAAACTCGTTCTAAACTAGTATAACCTTTCTCTCCTTGAACGGCGTTAATATCTAATGACTTAATATATTTCTCATCGGTAATGGGTGCTTTAGCCATTTCGGTTCGTTCGGTGGCACTTAATTCTTCTACCTTGTCATAAAATCCAGGAATAGTAATGTGGTTGTTTTCATCGGTTAACGATGCAATCATTTTTGCCAAAACATTAATTGGATTAGCAACTGCACCACCGTATAAACCAGAGTGTAAATCACGGTTTGGACCAGTAACTTCAACTTCAAGGTAACTTAAACCTCTCAAGCCTGTGGTTATTGAAGGTACATCGTTGGCAATAATTCCGGTATCAGAAATTACAATGACATCAGCTTTTAGTTTGTTTTTGTTTTGTTTGACAAATGTTCCCAAATTTACCGAGCCAACTTCCTCTTCGCCTTCAATCATAAACTTTACGTTACATGGCAAAGTATTGGTTTTCATCATTAATTCGAAAGCTTTAACGTGCATGTACATCTGTCCTTTATCGTCGCAAGCACCACGTGCAAAAATAGCTCCATCAGGGTGTAAGGTAGTTTTTTTAATTACAGGCTCAAAAGGAGGATTGTCCCATAGTTCAATCGGATCAGCTGGCTGCACATCGTAATGCCCGTAAACCAATACTGTTGGAAGTTTTGTGTCGATAATTTTATCAGCATACACAATCGGATTTCCGGCAGTTGCACAAATTTCTACATTTTCAGCACCGGCTTCTAGCAATCTTTTTTTAACTTCTTCAGCAGTTTTTATTATCTCATTGTTATAAGCTGCATAGGCACTTATCGACGGGATTCTTAATAAATCAAACAATTCATTGATAAAACGTTCTTTGTTGTCTTGAATGTAGTTTTTGATGTGATTCATT
>JAVHRO010000122.1:0-1927 GCA_036171675.1 Vicingus sp.
GGATGAACGAAGAAAAAGGTGTTCCCATTAACAAAGTACGTATTTACGCCAATTCAGTTAAAAACCCATTGGAAATTAAAGAACACGCTGCCATTTCAAAATCTAGACACGAACATAAGCAAAAAGTATATGCTCAAAATGATGAGAATTATTGTATGGCAATTTATGATGATGGAAAAAACAAAGATTTTGAGTTAATTAATAATTTTAATTTAGCGGAATTACAAAAATTAGGACAAGGTTATTACCCATTATACAAAGAAAAAACGGCAAAAGGAAAAACTATACAAATACCTATTTCAAAAAGAAATGGGCGTGATTTAGTTTTAAAAAGAGGACAACAAGTCATTTTTTATGATAAAGAAGTTGAAAAACCTCAAGATGTTAACGAGATAACAGATTTTACTGGAAGAGTTTATATCATTGAAGGATTATCAATCCAGAGAATAGTGCGTCCAACTGGTAAAGTGGATGAATATGGTGTTGTAATGCTTAGATATTTTAAAGAAGCCAGAAAGTCTGATGATATTAAAAAAGACAACTTTAAACCAGATGGTAATTTCAAATTAGGAGAAAATAAACCAACTCGTAAAATGAATCATAATCAATTTAATGCATTTGTAGAAGGGATTGATTTTAAGGTTTTAGCAACAGGTAAAATAGAAAAAGTTTAAAATCAATTATATATATTGTATATATTATGTATATTTGTAAAAAAAATATAAGGTATGCGAAAAAATATTGACATAGATGAAACCCTTTTAACCAAATTAAAGATTTTATCTGTTTTTGAAAACAACAGTGTAAAAGGATTGATGGAAGAAGCAGTAAGTTGGTTTGTGGCTCAAAAAGAAAAACAACGCTTAGCCGAATTAACCAACGAAGAAAAAGAAGATTTAGGGTTGTTGTTATTGATGCAGCAAGCCGATAGAACTGATTTGGCAAGTCGTGAGGACATTATGAATAGTTTAAACAAAAAATGAAAGTCGTTTTTTTAAACAGTTTTAAAAAAGATGTACTTAAAATCACTAATGCGAAACTGAAAGAGCAAGTAAAGTCAGTTATTTTAGCGGTTGAAGTGGCGGAAAGTTTAAACGAGTTGACCAACCTAAAAAAGTTAAAAGGGTTTTCTACTGCATACCGAATTAGAATAGGCAATTATCGATTAGGATTTTATTACGATAATGAAGTAGTTGAAATGGCTCGATTGGTAAAACGAAACGATATTTATAAGGTTTTTCCTTAAAAAATAAAAAGTTCTTTGACAGTTTTCTGCTTAGCCAGAAAATAGGATTAAAAAAATGAAATTAAACACACCGTAAAACACAGACTATTGGATAGTTATGTTGGTCGGTGTACAACAGCGGCGTAGATTATGGAATTTTCACGATGACGGTTGTGGTTTGATTAAAGATTAGGAAACACGATATTCGAGAGTGAATGTATTAGCTATGCTTCGCTGTTGTGGTTTGATTAAAGATTAGGAAACACGATATTGTCAACTGTCATAGTAAATACGCCGTCAGCGTTGTGGTTTGATTAAAGATTAGGAAACACGATATTTAATCGAGCAGCCTTTTATTTCAACACCTGTTGTGGTTTGATTAAAGATTAGGAAACACGATATTATTTATTGATGAAGTAAAAGTACCCCTAATGTTGTGGTTTGATTAAAGATTAGGAAACACGATATTTCAACTAGGATTCAAAGCTTCAGATACTTTGTTGTGGTTTGATTAAAGATTAGGAAACACGATATTAGCGGTTGCAAAAATAGCTAATAATCAAAAAGTTAATAAGGAATATCGTAACTAAAAAATGCTTCTTTTAAGGGTAAAATAACCTTGATTGAAGCATTTTTTGTTTTCTAGCAAAACTGTTCTTCTCGATAAACCTCCTTCGTCGGCACTCGAAGTGACAGTTTTTT
>JAVHRO010000123.1:0-1915 GCA_036171675.1 Vicingus sp.
TATACAAATTGTTACGTTCTTTTTTTTGTTTTTTTACCTTGCAACGGTCTTAATTTCCCAAACAATGTGTTGGTCAACACCAAAATATTCATGAATAAAAACATTTCTCATTCTAACTATCTGTGTCTATTCAATTTCAGAAAATTTCGATTTTGTTTCGTTAGAAATATGATTACTTGCTTCCCCAATAATTTCTAGCTGTTTTATTGAAGCAAACCTCATCATTGAGTTTTCCATAAATTGGTTAAAATCCTGATTTAAAAGATAAGATTCAACTTCAATGATGGCATCGTAAATGTGTTGTAACCTGATTTTATCGCCCAGCTTACTTCGCATAAATTAATTCTTTTTCGTTATCAATAATAGGTTTTAAGTATTTTGATAATCCGTTGGATGAAACCAAATCAACCTCTTTATTTAAAATTTTCTCTAAATCAATTTTCATTTGAATAAAATGCAATCCAATTCTTTGAGAATAATCTAAATCAACCAAAATATCAATATCGCTAGTATTATCGGCATCGTTTCGAGCATAAGAACCAAATAAGTAAGCTTTTAAAACTGGGCGAGTTTTAAAGTATGTTCTTATACTTTCCAATTTATTTGCTTCTAATTTCATGATGCAAAGATACATAATTTTCTTTGCGAATTGTTTTGTAACATGATGTCGCATTTTGCGTTTTCAAGTTTTCACATTCTTTGATTAATATCTAAACAAAAATCCCTCTATCCAAATGGATAAAGGGATTTTTTATTTTTAAAACGATAAAATCAAAACTTTTTAAAAAAGCGTTTCTTTTAAATAATTTATTCCTGATAAGGTAAGAATTCATCAATCAAATCTCTGTTACAATTCATCAAACATAAACAGTTCCTTAATATCTACCTTTAAAGATAAAGAGATGATATAAAGTGTATAAACATTTGCTGAAACCTTATTGTTTTCAATTAATTCAATATGTTGTCTGTCTTTTAAACATAGCCTACCAAGTTCAGCCTGAGAAATACCTTTTGTTTTTCTAAGCTGCTTAATCCTCAATCCAATTTTTTCAGAAAATTCTTTTTTAGTAAGCACAAAAATAGCGTCATAAATTAATACGACACAAAAGTTCAATAACCAATTAAAAATATTGTCATAATTATTTATGACATAATTGATTTATTGTTTATATTTGTTTATCAGTTAGACATCACTTTACAATTAAACTTAGAATTATGAAAAAATTATTTACACTTTTTTTTTGTGTTACTACATTTACATTTTCAGTAATAAAAGCCCAAACCATTACCGATGTTGATGGAAATGTTTACAATACCATTGCAATAGGCACACAACTTTGGATGAAAGAAAATTTAAAAACCACAAAGTATAAGGATGGCTCAAGTATTCCAAATGTTACTGATGCAAATACTTGGTTAGGGTTAACAACAGGAGCATATTGTAATTATAACAATACGCCTTCAAATGCCAACATATGGGGGCGGTTATACAACTGGCATGCTGTTTCTGATGTTCGTGAGTTATGTCCTAATGGTTGGCATGTTGCAAGTGATTACGATTGGACCATTCTAGAGAACTATTTACTTGTAAATGGTTATAGTTTTGATGGATCAACAACTGGTTGGCCTTCAAACGGACTAGCAAAAACATTATCAGCCACTACCAATTGGGTTGCATCAACATTTCCAGGTTCACCTGGTAATACCGATTATCCTTTGGTTAGAAACTCGTCTGGATTTACAGCACTTCCAAGTGGATGCAGAATGTGTCCTAGTACAAGTGGTGGTGACTTCAGAAATTTAGGGACTTATGCTCGTTTTTGGACTTCAACATTAATGAATACTCTTAATTCATATAGATATAATAGACTTTATATAAGTTAATTTACTTGTTCTTTTTTTCTTTTTGTTACTC
>JAVHRO010000124.1:0-33686 GCA_036171675.1 Vicingus sp.
GTTTGAGGTTTGAGGTTTGAGGTTTGAGGTTTGAGGTTTGAGGTTTGAGGTTTTTTTTACACTTGTAAAATTAAGAATTTTGTTTAAAAATCACACTCTGTTTCCAAGTTCTATAACCTCTAAATCTTTAATCATTTGTTTGTCAATGGTGAAGCGAATTATTGTTTTAACTTGGTGAAATCCACTTTTTCCAGCAGAACCTGGATTGATATGTAATAAGTCTAATTTTTTATCGTAAATCACCTTTAAAATATGTGAATGACCACAAATAAATAGTTTAGGAGGGTTTGAATTAATCTCGTTTTTTATTTCTTGGTCATATTTGTTGGGATATCCTCCAATATGAGTAATCCAAACATCCACATTTTCGCAATTGAATCGTAAATTTTTAGGAAACGTTTTTCTAATTTCTTGTCCATCAATATTGCCAAAGACCCCTCTAACAATTGGACATATTTTTTTTAAATCGTCAATTACGTTATGGGTTCCTACATCACCAGCATGCCAAATTTCGTCACATGAACTAAAATATTTTTCAATTTTAGAGTCCACAAATCCATGTGTGTCAGAAATTAAACCAATTCTTTTCATATGGTAAAAGTAATTTATACTTTGATTAATTTTTAAATCTATTTGAGATTTAACTTAATTTCGAAGTCTAAATAATAAACACACACTTTCTGTGTTAATACTGTAAAAAAATAAGTATGAAAAAAATAATATTAGTTACTATTTTAATTGTTAGTGTTTCCAACATTTTTGCTCAACAAGATACCCTTAAAGGTCAGAAAGGCGATTGGGGATTTAGTGTAAATATTTCAGGAATTATTAATAATGTGAAGCTTGAAAATGCACAGGATGGAATTGGAAATTATATGATTTCAGCAAAAAAATACATTAAAAATGATGTAGCTATTCGAGTAGGGTTTAATGCTGCTTTGAAAAATGAAAAATGGAATTTTGAAGATAGTATATCCATCGGCTCTGGAAATACTGCGTTAAGACAAATCGATTCGTCATACTCAAGGTTTGATTTCTCGGTAATAATGGGATATGAAAAACATTTTGGAAACACCAAAAGATTAGACCCTTATTTTGCTGGAGAAATTGGAGTAGGCAGAATGGGAAATACTAAAATCCAAAAAAACACAAATATTAAAGATATAACGGGTACAGATAAAACACAGCAAACGATACAATATGATGGTGGTTTTATAGTTGGAATAGGTGTGACTGCTGGATTTAACTATTTTATTGCACCGAAATTTAGTTTAGGTGCTGAATTTGGTTACTACTATTCTTTTTTAAGAAACGGAGGCGATTATAATCAAAGCATTGTTAATACTCCAGTTAGTGGAGCTCAATCTTCTACCTATTCGCGAGGTAAAGTGGAGCAATCGGTTCATTCCCTAAATGTGTCATCGACCACTGCAATTATACTTTCTTATTACTTTTAAATTTTAGAATATTCTATATATTTGGTTGATAGGAAAGTAACCATTCGTCATCACTACCATTTTTAAGTGTTTTGATGAGTTTAAAACCATTTTTTGTGTAGAATTCAATTAAATTTTCTTCTTCAACAGTTAGCCAAAATTTTTGATTTGGATATTTATTGAACAAAAAATGAAGCCATTTTGAACCAATTTTTTGACCACGATATTCTTCTTTAACCCAAATAAAACCAATATATAAATATCCTTTTTCAAGCCAATTATTTGCTTCTATTTGGTTGTAAAGCATGTCGGGCGAACAGGTATTAAACACAATGCCTCCAGCAATAAGCTGATTGTTTTGATGGATGGTATAAATACTAGAATTTAGTTTATAATCTTTCCAAAATGGTACAATTGAATTGTGCCAGTCGGCAGGTAATAGATTGAAAAACTCCTCGGAGCTAGCTTGTTCAAAAATTAATGACATAGTTCTTATTTATAACAAACCCCACGACCACAATTTATCTGAATCCTCGAACCATCTATCGCCGATATCCGTTCTGTAATATGCATTATTAATGATAACATTGTTTATTCTGTTAAACATCATTTTTTGAGCATCACGCATAGTTAAACCTGTCCCAGTTACCAAAAGTGCTATGCCAGAATCGCCAGTTATTAACCACTCCTTATTTATCTTTTTTAAATGCATGGGGTGAAGTCCTTCTTTCATTTCTTTTTTCAAAACCACTACAGCATCTTTTGAAAATAAATTAAATGTTTTTTTATCTTCATAAGGAAATGGAGGTACTACAATATAAGCTCCAACTTGAAAGCCCATTTTGGTTTTTATTTTAAACTTTTCTCCTTTAGCAACTTTATACAAAAAATTTCCAAAAGGTTCTGAAATTCCTGCTCGTTGAATTTGCAATTGAGGAAAACCAAATCGAGAAGTAAATTCTAACGGATATATTCCATTTGAATTTACAATGCAGTTTATATCAATGTGCCCAACAAAATTATCGTTTGCTAATGTGGTTTCAAATTTTTTGAGGGTAGCATCAAATATCGGGTTGTCGTTTACCCAGAACATACTTGTACCCATTTCTCCAGTTGAAACGCCTAACTCTTTTGGGAAAAGTTTTTTATGTTCGAAAGTAATGTTAATGGGTTTTAAAAATTCTTTTCCATTAAAAAAAGCAGCTACTGAAATTTCAACGCCACTAACTTTACGTTGTAGTTGAAAGCTTCCCATTTCATTACCCCACGATTTTTTGTAAGCTTTGAGTACTCTTATAATATCAGCACCATCATCTTCTTTACCTACAAATAGAAGTTGTTTATAATCTTGAGTTTCACCAGAAGGTTTTATTACATAACTATTTGGATTATCTTCAACATAAGTTATGGCTTCGTGGAAAGTGCTAAATTCTTTAAAGGGTAACGTTTTAATTTTGTGTTTTTTTAACTCATCTTGTCCAAAGCTTCGATATAGTTCTAAGTTATCTGTATATTCGGTACTACCAATTACTAATTTACCTGCATTTCGAAGTTCGGTTGCTATTTTTCCAAATCCGGTGTAGTCAAAGACAATGATATCTGCCCATTTAAGATGTTTTTTCCAGTCTCTTACTTTAGGAACAAACCCGATACCAATTTCATTAGCTGGTTTATAATCAATAAATAATTTTACTTTATGGCCTTCTTCTAGCACTGCATTAGCAATATCAAGACTATCGCCCCATTTAGATACAAAGAGAAATTTTCTACTTTGTGATAGGTGTTTTTTCAATTAAAACAGTTTTTATAGTTAATGATTAGATTGTATAGAAATCTGCCCAAAAGTAGGCTAGAGTTTTGGAATTTCAATTTTTTTATAAAAAAAAAGAAGGGTTTATAATCCTTCTTTTTCATTCATGTTTTTTTGATTATGATTTTCTGGATCAGGTTTGTACAAAACCGAAAAAATAAAGAGCATTACGGCTGAAGACACAAAAATAATAAGTAAGGTGGTGAGTGTTTTACTAATAATGTGTTCAATGTTAATAATATCCCAAACCGCTAATATTGACATTACGGAAAAAATAATGCCATCAATGCTAGTAATACTGAAATTCCTTTTCTAAACATAGTTTTAAATTTTAAAGGTTTTATCAAATGTAATCATTTACACCCGTAATTTTTATTCTGGAGTATGGTAAAATCTATCTTTATTGGTTTTATCTAGTTGGATATTAATATCTTTTTGATAAAGCCACCTATTTTTATCGAGCATAAAGGCATCAAAGCGGTTTAATGATGGTCCATAATATTCAAAAACACCATCTAAACTTGAATCTGATGGTACCAAATAATCGAAAACGATACTATGGATGTTTGGAAAATATTTTAACGACATTACCGTAGTTTCAGAATAAGTAAATATAATTCGCTTCAATGATTTTTTTTCCATTTTAAAAATGGGTAATCCAAATTTAACAGAACCAGATTTATTGATATTTAATACCTCAATTATTTTTTTATTGGTTAAATTGTAATCACCATCCCAACCTAAAAGTGTATACAGGTCGCTCCCCAACTTTTTATCATATATAATTTCATAATACAATGCTCCAAACCAATTTTTATCTGTTAAGGTTTGCGTTTCTGGTTTTTTTATGTCAGCCGATTTATCGTTAAGCTCAATAATTTTAAAATGTGTTTTATCAATTTTATATTGAATTATGGCAAAATATTGAAAGGTTTCATCATTGAAAGGTAGCGTCCAATTATATATTTTGAGTTTATTGTTGGAAGACAATATACTTATTGCTTTAATATTTTTAAATGAATAATCAAAAGAACCATCTATATTTATAGCTTCGAGCAATTTCGATTTAAACAGTTGGTTAGCACTAATCTTGTTGCTATCGTTTGCTTCACTTATAATGTCAATACTTAATTGATTTAAATCTTTTTCAAGATCAATTAATGAGGAGTTTTGACCAAAACTTTGGAAAATGAGAAAGAAAAGAAAAATAGATAATAAAAATTTAAACATATGCTAAAAATAGAAAAAACCGTGCAGTAAACACGGTTTTTTCAATCTAATATTGTACCAAAATTTTTATGCGTGGAGCAAATCTTTTTTTGCTATCAATTCAGCTTCTGATTCTCTAACATCTGGATTGTCAACACAACAATCAACTGGACAAACTGCAGCACATTGAGGTTGGTCGTGAAATCCTTTACATTCAGTACATTTATCAGAAACAATAAAGTAGTAGTCGTTGCTTACTGGTTCTTGTTTATCATCAGCGCCAACTGATTTACCATTTCTTAATTTAAAATTGCCATGAACTGTAGTTCCTTCACCAATAGTCCACTCATCGCCACCTTCATAAATTGCATTATTTGGACATTCTGGTTCACATGCACCACAGTTAATGCATTCGTCTGTAATTATAATTGCCATAGTTATTAAATTTAATGTTTGTAATTTTGTTGCAAATGTAAGAAATGAGTTTCGAAAAAAGAATAAAGGCTTTCGAAGAATTAGGAAGTTTTTTAAAGCAATTTGCTAAGAATAGAAAAGATGAATTGTTAGCATCCCTTAACGATAAATATTATGATGATTTTGATCGTTTAATTCAAAATCAACAATTGTACAATGGATGGTTTACCACTGATAATGTTTTACAATCGGTAAACGCTATTGCAGTTACATTGACTTCAGAAAAATTAACTTTATGGCTTAGCTCATATCAACTTATTGAAAAATCGCCCAAACGAATTGGTGTAGTTATGGCTGGAAATATTCCTTTAGTTGGTTTTCACGACTTTTTAACGGTGTTAATCACTGGAAATGTGTTGATTGCTAAAACGGCCAAGCAAGACCAATTATTAATTAAAAAAATTGCATCAATATTAATATTTATTGAGCCTGCGTTTGTTGATAAAATTGAATTTACAGAAAGATTGAACAACTTTGATGCTGTTATTGCCACAGGAAGCAATAATACTGCTCGTTATTTCGAATATTATTTTGGAAAATATCCTCATATCATACGAAAAAACAGAAATTCTGTAGCTATAATTTCTGGTAAAGAAACCATTCAAGAAATGAAGGCTTTGGGAAATGATATTTTCCAATACTTTGGATTAGGCTGTAGAAATGTATCCAAAATTTATGTTCCTATTAACTATAATTTTAATGAATTTTTCGAGGCCATAGTTAACGATTTTAAGCATGTGACTGACAATAATAAATACGCGAACAATTACGATTACAATAAAGCGGTTTATCTGCTTGGCAATAATCAATTGTTAGACAATAATTTTGTAATGCTTAAAGAAGATCAAAGCTTAACTTCACCTGTTGGGGTTGTTTATTATGAGTTTTATAATTCAATTGAAGAAGTTGTAGAAAAAATTCAAGAGCGAGCGCATGAAATTCAATGTGTTGTTTCGTCGTCTGAGAATATTCCTAATTCGTTAAATTTTGGAGAGGCTCAACAACCTCAATTATGGGATTATGCCGATGGTATTGATACGGTTGATTTTTTGCTGAAATTATAAATTAATGGTTTAAGCAACTATTTTTTATGCGACTTAATAAAATTTAAAATAACGTCTGTTGCACCCGTTTTCTGTTTAATAAACTGGGTACTTTTGAGTTTTATTTTATGCAAGTTGGGAATAATTGAGTTTATGGTTGTATTAAATTCAATGAAATTTTTGGTTTCAAAAGCGATGTTATCATTAATTAAATCTTGTGCTTCATGAAATTTTTTGTGCTTAGGTCCAATTATTATAGCATTACCAAAACTGACTGGTTCTAATACATTATGTAATGCTCCAGAAAATCCTCCTCCAATAAATGCAATATCTGTATATTGGTAAATATTCGATAAAATACCAATATTATCAATAATTAAGACGTTGAATTTAGAAGCATTTTCAATAGTTGCATTACTATAGAGTAAGCAATTTCCTTTGAATAGTTGGACAATTTGTGTAATGTGAGTTTTGTTGATATTATGCGGAGCAACTATCAACTTAAATTGTGCGTTTGTTGTATTAAATTTTGCTAAGATATCTTCTTCATCTTGCCATGTGCTACCTCCAACAATCAACATTTTATTGCCTTTAAAGGCTTCAATAATAGGGAGTTCTTTTGGATTTAACGAATTTTCGTAAACCCTATCAAATCTAGTGTCACCGCTTAAAGTTACATTTTGGTATTGTTGCGATATTATTATGGTTTTTGATGCTTCATTTTGAACGAAAAAGTGAGTAAATCCATCAAGAACTTTCTTATACCATCTACCATACCATTTAAAAAACAGTTGATTTTCTCTAAACACGCCAGAAATTAGATAAACGGGGATTTGATGTTTTTTAAGTTCATTCATATAGTTGTACCAAAATTCATATTTTACAAAAAATACCATTTTAGGTTTAATCAAGCTAATAAAAGTTTTTGCATTTTTTAAAGAATCAATAGGTAGGTAAAATACATAATCTAATAAACCATCTTTTTTTCGAAGTTCATATCCAGAAGGAGAAAAAAAAGTGACTAGAATTTTAAAATTTGGGTATTGTATTTTGAATTTTTCTATAAACGGTTTGGCTTGCTCAAATTCACCTAAACTGGCACAATGAAACCATACAATTTCATCGTCAATATGGATGGTGGTTTTTACTTTTTCAAAAATACGTTTACGCCCATCAATCCAAAGTTTAGCTTTAGTATTAAAAAGTGATGCAACTTTAATGGCAAATGCGTAAATAGTAATAAATATGTGGTAAAAAGCTACCATAAATAGGTTAATCGTAATAGAATTCGTCTTTAGTTCGTTTATTTAATCGAATTATCCAGCCTACATTAAATCCATAAAACAGATTAGAGGTATAATCCGTATCGGCTTGTTGAGTGTCGTAATTATATTTCCTTAAGCTTTTTGTCTGTCCATAAATTAAATCAAATCCACCATAAAAGTTGATAAATCGATTTTTACTTAAATGCATATATCCAACAAAAAGGTTTGATGCAATACCAAATGACAATCGGTCATACCCTTTTTTATAATCATCGTTTAAGATTTGAATTTTATCTTTAAAACTAATTTTTATTTTATGTTCGAGTGTTCCAATTCCTCCGTAAACAAGAATCCCAGAATTGCTATTTTTTGTAAGTACATTAAAAAGTTTTCCTCCAGTTAAAAAGAAAGAGGTTCCACGTTCTTCGAGGTAAATATAGGTAAGTCTTCCTTCATTATCGATTACCATACCATCGGAAGTCATGATGCTATTTAAAATACTATTTTCTTCAACATTACTACCCCAATTAAAATTACCTTTAATACCATAGTACCATTGTTTTTTATTTTTAAATGCAAAGGAGCCGCCAACAGTATAGTTTCTACCAAATCTATTAGCTATTTCAGCACCTTTCCATTGCATACCATATACTGCAGTTATCATAGGAATGGTAAAAGAAGAATCTTTCAACACAACTTTTGTTCTTGTGAACTGAGCAAAGGTAGAAGTGCTTATGAAAAAAATAACTATAACAACTAAAAATCTCATAATTTAAATAAAACACAAATAAACGAATTATACATCAATTTATTGGATAACTTTTAATGCTTTAAAATTAACATTTATAAGAGAGTTTTTAATTAATTTAGCCGCCATTGTTTAACTAAGTTTTGTTTAATGAATATTCAAATGGTTGACCTGAAAGGTCAGTATAAAAAAATTAAATCAGAGGTTGATGCTGCAATCATTAATGTAATTGAATCTACAGCCTATATTAATGGTCCTGAAGTTCATGCTTTTCAAAAAGAATTGGAGCAATATTTAAAGGTAAAACATGTAATTCCCTGCGCTAATGGAACCGATGCTTTGCAAATTGCATTAATGGCATTGGGATTAAAACCTGGTGATGAAGTAATTACATCAGATTTTACTTTTGCCGCAACGGTCGAAGTAATTGGTTTATTGCAACTTACACCTATTTTGGTTGATGTTGATCCGAGTACCTATAACATGGATATAGCTCAACTTAAAAAAGCCATAACTGCTAAAACCAGAGCTATAGTTCCTGTTCATTTATTCGGACAATGTGCCAACATGGAAGAAATATTGAAAATAGCTAAAGAAAATAATATTTATGTGGTAGAAGATACTGCCCAAGCCATTGGAGCAACTTATACGTTTAGTAACGGAAAAACCAAATTTGCTGGAACGATGGGTGAAATTGGTACTACATCATTTTTTCCTTCAAAAAACTTAGGTTGTTACGGCGATGGTGGGGCAATTTTTACCAACGACGATAATTATGCATCACTTTGCCGTTCTATTGTAAATCACGGAATGGGTGAGCGATATTATTACGAACGATTAGGGGTTAATTCTCGATTAGATGCTATACAAGCAGCTATTTTAAGAATTAAATTGAGACAATTAGATAAATATGCCGCAGCACGAAATAAAGCAGCAAGCTATTACGATAAAGCATTTTCTACTTGTAATAAAATAAAAACTCCAGTAAGAGACCCAAAATCAACCCATGTTTTTCATCAATATACGTTGGTAGGTTCTGGTTTCGACCATTTTGAATTGCAAAAATATTTGGGAACAAAAGGAATTCCTTGTATGATTTATTATCCTGTTCCTTTACATACTCAAATTGCATACAAAACACCACAAATGAAACACGAAGATTTTGAGGTGACAAATGCCTTGTGTGAATCGGTATTTTCGTTACCCATGCACACCGAATTAACAGAAGAACAATTAAAATTCATCACCGATTCGGTGTTGGAGTTTATTAATTTGTAAATTAGTTAATTTTAAAAAAGAATGTGTTAATTAAATGAAAACTGATAGTGAAAATATAATAGTTGATAAGACGTTTCAGTTTGCATTAGATATTGTTGTATTTACTGAAAAATTAGAAATAAATAAAAAATTTGTTGTAGCTAATCAATTACTAAAATCAGGAACGTCTATTGGTGCTAATATTAGAGAGGCTCAAAATGCAGAAAGTAAAGCTGATTTTATCCATAAAATGAAAATAGCATTAAAAGAAACTGAGGAAACACAATATTGGTTGGATATATGTAATGCTTCTGAAAATTATCCAAATTGTCAGAATCTTATTGAAGAAATAAATACGATAAAGCTTATATTATCAAAAATTGTTGGAACTTCTAAAAGAAGTTTGGTTAATTAAAAAATTAAATTATTTACAAATTCTCAAATTAATTAAATGAATATTGCCGTAATAGGAACAGGTTATGTAGGTTTAGTTTCAGGAACTTGTTTTGCCGAAACTGGAAATAATGTAGTTTGTGTTGATATTGATAAAAATAAAGTAGAAAAAATGAGAAAAGGAGTAATTCCTATCTACGAACCTCATTTAGATGTGTTGTTTGAACGAAACATAAAACAGGGCAGATTAACTTTTACCACCGACATTAACGAAGCCATAAAAGATGCTAAAATTATTTTTTTGGCATTGCCAACTCCTCCAGGAGAAGACGGTTCTGCTGATTTGTCGTACATTTTAGGTGTTGCAGATACGTTGGGCAAAATTATAAAAGATTACAAAGTTATTGTTGATAAAAGTACCGTTCCGGTTGGTACTGCCGAAAAAGTGCGGTTGGCAATTGCTAAAAATGCAACGGTTGATTTTGATGTGGTTTCCAACCCTGAATTTTTACGTGAGGGATTTGCAGTTGACGATTTTTTAAAACCAGACAGAGTCATTATTGGTACATCTTCAGAAAAGGCTATAGAAACCATGAATCATTTGTATAAACCTTATGTTCGACAAGGAAATCCTATTATTTTTATGGATGAAAAATCGGCTGAGTTAACCAAATATGCAGCCAATTCATTTTTAGCAACAAAAATTACGTTTATGAACGAAATTGCTAATTTTTGTGAAAAAGTTGGAGCCGATGTTGACATGGTTCGTATTGGTATAGGTTCAGATTCAAGAATTGGCAAACGATTTTTGTTCCCAGGTATTGGTTACGGAGGAAGTTGTTTTCCAAAAGATGTTCAGGCATTAGCCAAATCGGGAAAAGAGTACGGTTATAATTTTGGAATTTTAGATGCCGTAATGCGTATCAATGAAGAACAAAAAACGATAATTGTTCCAAAAATCAAAGCATATTTTAAAAACAATTTAAAAGGAAAAAAAATTGCATTGTGGGGCTTGGCATTTAAACCCGATACCGACGATATTCGGGAAGCTCCTGCTTTATATATTATTGATGAATTGTTACGTGAAGGAGCCGAGATTATAGTTTATGACCCGGAAGCAATGGAAAATGTAAAAGCATTGTACAACAATAAAATTACCTTTGCAACAAGTAGGGATGAAGCCATTAAAAATGTTGATGCTTTAGTCATTACAACCGAATGGCAATTGTTCAGAAATCCTGATTTTGACTTGTTGGCTAAAGAAATGAAACAAAAAGTAATTTTTGATGGAAGAAATTTATATGAAACAAAAGAAATGCAAGAACTAGGGTTTTATTATGCCAGTATTGGACGAGAATTAATTAAATAATGTGTAGATGTAATAATGTGTAGATGTAATAATGTGTAGATGTAATAATGTGTAGATGTGAAAATAACTAATTACCATTCTCTAAACTCTAAACTCTAAACTATGCTTAAACCTCAAACCTCAAACCTCAAACCTCAAACTGTACTAATAACTGGTGCTGCCGGATTTTTAGGCTCTCACCTTTGTGATCGTTTTATAAAAGAAGGTTTTCGTGTTATTGCAATGGATAACCTGATAACAGGTGATTTAAAAAACATTGAACACCTAGCTGGAAATAAAAATTTTGAGTTTGTCAACCATGATATTTCAAAACATATTGAAATACAAGGAGATGTAGATTATATTTTACATTTTGCTTCTCCGGCATCACCCATCG
This sequence comes from Vicingus sp., assembly GCA_036171675.1. Taxonomy (GTDB): domain Bacteria; phylum Bacteroidota; class Bacteroidia; order Flavobacteriales_E; family Vicingaceae; genus Vicingus. The sequence continues at coordinate 11,381 of JAVHRO010000124.1, forward strand.
ATTATTTAAAAATTCCTATACAAACATTAAAAGTAGGTTCATTAGGAACTCATAATTTGTTGGGTTTAGCCAAAGCAAAAAATGCAAGAATGCTAATTGCTTCTACATCTGAAGTATATGGCGACCCAAAAGTACATCCTCAAACCGAAGAATATTGGGGCAATGTAAATCCCATTGGTCCAAGAGGCGTTTACGATGAAGCCAAACGTTTTCAAGAAGCGATAACCATGGCATATCACCGATATCATGGAGTAGAAACCCGAATTGTTCGAATATTTAATACGTATGGACCTCGTATGCGATTAAATGATGGTAGAGTTTTACCTGCATTTATTGGTCAGGCATTGCGTGGTGAAGACTTAACCGTTTTCGGAAAAGGAAATCAAACCCGTTCGTTTTGTTATGTCGATGATTTAATTGAAGGCATTTATCGTTTGTTGATGAGCGATTATGCAGAACCCGTAAACATTGGAAACCCTGATGAAATTACCATACTTCAATTTGCCGAAGAAATTATTAAATTAACTGGCACGAAGCAAAAAATTATTTTCAAAGAATTACCCATTGATGACCCCATGCAACGTCAGCCAAACATTGATAAAGCACGAAAATTATTGGGTTGGGAACCAAAAGTAAATAGGGCAGAAGGACTTAAAATAACGTACGATTATTTTAAAGGTTTAAATCAAGATGAATTGAATAAAGTAGAGCATAAAAATTTTGAAAAGTATATAAAATAAATAATTCAAGGTTTGAGGTTTGAAGTTTGAGGTTAACCCAAACTTCAAACTTTAAACCTCCAACCAAAAATATGGCAACAATAAAAAAGTTTGAAGACCTTGAAATTTGGCAATTAGCTATGGAGTTATCAAATGATATTTATGATATCATTAAAAATACCGATTTAAAATCTGATTTTGCATTAAGAAATCAAATTGATAGGTCTGTAATGTCTGTTAGTGATAATATAGCCGAAGGTTTTGAAAGGGAAGGAAATAGAGAGTTTATTCAATTTTTAAGTATTGCAAAAGGCTCTTGTGGAGAAATGAGGTCACAATTGTATAAGTTAAAAAATAGAGCATATATTGAAGAAATAAAATTTGAGGAATTACAAAATAAAGCGGAACTTACATCTAAAAAAATTAGCTCTTTCATGAATTATCTTAAAAATACAGACCATAAAGGAAATAAATTTCAAGAACCAGAAGCCGAGTATAAACCTCAAACTTCAAACCTCAAACCATTCTTCACCCACGAAACAGCTGTAATCGACGATGGTTGTAAAATAGGAAATGGAACCAAAATATGGCATTTTTCACACATCATGTCTAATTGTGTAATTGGAGAAAAATGCAACATCGGGCAGAATGTGGTAATTTCACCAGATGTGGTTTTAGGAAAAAATGTAAAAATTCAAAACAACGTTTCAATATATACAGGTGTTACTTGCGATGACGATGTGTTTTTAGGTCCATCCATGGTTTTTACCAATGTAATAAACCCAAGAAGTGCTGTAAATAGAAAAGAAGAATATTTAAAAACGCATGTTGGTAAAGGAGCTTCAATTGGAGCGAATGCTACCATAGTTTGCGGACACGATATTGGTGCTTATGCTTTTATTGGAGCAGGAGCAGTGGTAACTAAAAACATACCAGCTTATTCGTTGTGGGTGGGTAATCCAGCAAAACAATTGGGTTGGGTAAGTGAATATGGACATCGGTTGGTTTTCGATAAAGATGGGTTTGCAACTTGTCCGGAAACCAAAGAAAAATATAAAATAACTAATAATCAGGTTAATAAAATATAAAATGATTGCTGAAAATAAAAAGATAAAATTTGCTGTAGTAGGTTGTGGTCATATTGGTAAACGACATGCCGAAATGATACTTGGAAACCCTGAAGCAGAATTGGTTGCTTTGTGTGATGCTGGTGAAAAGGATAAATTAGGTATTGAAAAATACGATGTTCCTTTTTTTACTTCGATTGAGGACTTATTGTCTTCAACTTTACCAATTGATGTGATAAATATTTGTACCCCAAATGGATTACATTCCGATCAAGCAGCTATGGTATTAGAAAAAGGCAAACATGTGGTTATTGAAAAACCACTTGGATTGTCTAAAGCAAAATGTGAAAAAGTAATCCATTATGCACTAACACATCATAAACATGTGTTTGCCGTAATGCAAAACAGGTATTCGCCACCTTCTGTTTGGATAAAAGATTTGATTGAGAATAAAGTATTAGGAGATATTTTTATGGTTCAATTAAATTGCTATTGGAATAGAGATGACCGTTACTATAAAAAAGGTGGATGGAAAGGCACTCAACAATTAGATGGAGGTACACTTTTTACTCAATTTTCCCATTTTATTGACATCATGTATTGGTTGTTTGGCGACATTACCAATATTCAAGCAAAATTTAACGATTTTACCCATCAGCATTCCACCGATTTTGAAGATTCTGGTTTTGTTTCATTCGATTTTGTTGAAGGTGGTATGGGTTCGTTGAATTACTCAACTGCAGTTGCTACTCAAAATTTAGAAAGTAGCATAACTATAATTGGTAAAAATGGAAGTGTAAAAATTGGTGGTCAATACATGAATGAGGTGGAAGTTTGCAACATTGATGGTTATCAAATGCCTACATTAGCTGCTGCTAACCCACCAAACGACTATGGACCTTATAAAGGTTCAGCAGCAAACCATCATTATATTATCGAAAATGTAATCAACACTTTAAAGGGTAGAACAACTGCAACTACCAATGCTTTAGAAGGATTAAAAGTAGTTGATATTATAGAACGAATCTATGCTTTAAGAGATAAATCAATTTTAAAATAAATATATTTGAAGTTCGATGTTTGAGTATAGAACAACTTCAAACTTCAAACTTTGAACTTTAAACTTTAAACTTTAAAAAATGAGTGTTTACAAAAAATTAAAAAATAAAGAAACTAAAATAGCTGTAATAGGACTGGGTTACGTGGGGTTACCTATAGCTCTTGAATTTGCTAAAACCATGAAAGTGGTGGGTTTCGACATCAACCAAAAAAGAGTGGAGTTGATGCGAAAAAACATCGATCCCAGCGAAGAGCTAGATTCGTCGGCATTTGAAGGTTGTGATATTTATTTTACAGCAGATTTAAACGATTTAAAAGAGGTTACCTTTTTTGTGGTTGCAGTTCCAACACCTATTGATAGTCATAATTTACCGGATTTAACACCTTTGTTAGGTGCCACTAAAACGGTTGGTAAAGTACTTAAAAAAGGCGATTATGTAGTTTATGAATCAACGGTTTATCCAGGTTGTACTGAAGAAGATTGTGTCCCTATTTTAGAAGAATTATCTGGTCTTAAATTTAAATCTGATTTTAAGGTAGGTTATTCTCCCGAACGAATAAATCCAGGCGATAAAAATCATACGCTAACCAATGTTAAAAAAGTGGTTTCTGGCTGTTGCAGTAAATCGTTAGACGAAATTGCAAAAGTATATGAATCAGTTGTAACTGTTGGTGTTCATAGAGCTTCTTCCATAAAAGTTGCCGAAGCTGCAAAAATTATTGAAAACACTCAACGCGATGTAAATATTGCATTGGTTAACGAGCTTTCCATTATTTTTAATAAAATGGGCATCAATACGTATGATGTGTTAGAAGCTGCTGGTACAAAATGGAATTTCTTAAAGTTTTTTCCAGGTTTGGTGGGTGGTCATTGTATTGGCGTTGACCCTTATTATTTAACTTACAAGGCAAAAGAATTTGGTTATCATGCTCAAATCATAAGCTCTGGACGATTTGTAAACGATTCTATGGGTGGCTATGTGGCTAAACAAACGGTTAAAAAAATTATTAAAGCGGGTAAAAACATTGCTGAGGCAAAAGTTTTAGTGATGGGAGCAACTTTTAAAGAAGATGTGAGTGATATTAGAAACTCAAAAGTTGCAGATGTGGTAAACGAATTTATTTCCTTTGGAGCTAAAGTAGAAGTTATTGACCCTCACGCTGATTCAGAAAGTTTAAAACATGAATATGGTTTTGGCTTGGTAAATAAAATTGCCAACGATTATGATGCAATAGTTATTGCCGTTTGTCACAAAGAATACCAAAATTTTGATGAAAAGTATTTTGAAAGTATATCAACCAAAAATGGAGTTTTGGTCGACTTAAAAGGGATTTACAGAGGTAAAATTAATGAAATGACTTATTGGAGTCTATAACTAGTTTAGAGTTTAGAGTTTAAAGTTCTTAGCAAACTCTAAACTCTAAACTCTAAACTCCAAACTAAAAAAAATGAACTCAAAAACAATTTTAATAACTGGAGGCGCTGGCTTTATAGGTTCTCATTTGGTTCGACTGATGGTAAAAAAATATCCAAATTACAAAATTATAAATTTGGATAAATTAACTTATGCAGGAAACCTTGCTAACCTTACGGATATTGAAAATTTCATGAATTATGAGTTTGTGAAAGGAGACATCGTTGATGCAGATTTTATTCATGATTTGTTTAAACGCTACCAATTTGATGCAGTTATTCATTTAGCTGCCGAATCTCATGTGGACAGGTCTATTGCTAATCCTATGGAATTTATCATGACCAACATTGTTGGAACAGCAAATTTATTAAATGCTGCAAAAAAGTGTTGGCTTTCTCCCTCCCTTCGGGAGGGTCGGGGTGGGATTTTCTACCACGTTTCCACCGATGAAGTATATGGTTCTTTAGGAAAAGAAGGTATGTTTTTAGAAACTACTGCTTACGACCCTCGAAGTCCATATTCAGCATCAAAAGCCAGTTCCGACCATTTGGTTCGAGCTTATCACCATACTTATGGGTTACCAATAATTATTTCAAATTGCTCTAACAACTATGGTTCACATCAGTTTCCTGAAAAATTAATTCCGTTGTTCATTCATAACATTAAGAACAATAAATCGTTGCCTGTTTATGGAAAAGGCGAAAACATTAGAGATTGGTTATGGGTGGAAGATCATGCCAGAGCTATTGACGTTATTTTTCATAAAGCAAAAGTGGGCGAAACGTACAACATTGGAGGACATAACGAATGGAAAAACATTGATTTAATAAAAGTGATTTGTAAAGTGATGGATAAAAAATTGGGAAGAACTGAAGGTGAGTCGGAGCAATTAATTACTTATGTTACCGACCGAGCTGGACACGATTTACGGTATGCCATTGATTCCACAAAGTTGCAACGTGAGTTGGGCTGGACTCCATCTTTACAATTTGAAGAAGGAATTGAAAAAACCATTGATTGGTATTTGAATAACGAAGAATGGTTAAACAATGTAACCACTGGAGCTTATCAACATTATTACGAAAAACAGTATGTAAATAGATAAAAATTTAAGGTTTGAAGTTTGAAGTTCAAGGTTAACCAAACCTCAAACTTCAAACTTCAAACCTCAAACCTCAAACCTCAAACCTCAAACCTCAAAAATGTACAACCAACCTTTCCACTCCAACGATATTTCTAAATTTACCTTTTTAGTAACTGGTGGAGCTGGTTTTATAGGATCAAATATTGTTACTTATCTAATAAAATACAATGCTGGAAAAGTTATTGTGTTAGACAATTTATCCAATGGATATTTAAAAAATATTCAACAATTTATCGGACTACCAAATTTTGAATTTATTGAAGGAGACATTACTGATTTTACTATATGTGAAAGGGTTGTAAAAGATGTAGATTATATTTCGCACCAAGCTGCTTTGGGCTCAGTACCACGTAGCATTGAAAATCCAATAGCAACACATCAAGCCAATGCGACTGGGTTTTTAAATATTTTAACTGCGGCAAAAGATGCTCATGTAAAACGAGTGGTTTTTGCCAGTTCATCTTCGGTTTATGGCGATAGTAAAGAATTGCCAAAAGTAGAAGATAAAATAGGAAATCAATTATCGCCTTATGCAGTGAGTAAACGAACCAAAGAGTTGTATGCCAATGTTTTTGCACTAACCTATAACTTAGACGTGGTTGGTTTGCGTTATTTTAATGTTTTTGGACCCAACCAAAGTCCGAACGGTGCTTATGCCGCTGCAATTCCATTATTTATGGAGGCTGTTTTAAACAACAAATCGCCTTTTATAAATGGAAATGGAGAACAAAGCAGAGATTTTACTTTTGTCGAAAATGTAGTCCAAGCCAATATTAAAGCCATGTTTACCGATAAAGAAGTAAAAGGAAAAGTAATGAACATTGCTTTTGGCGGAAGAACAACAATAAACGATTTGTTTTTTAAAATAAGATATGTAGTTGGTAATAAAGTTGAACCAACTTATCGTGAAGAGCGTAAAGGCGATGTGAAAGATTCGTTAGCCGATATTTCGTTAGCTAAAGAATTGATAAATTACCATCCAGACTTTTCTATTGAAGAAGGTTTAAAAATCACGATAGATTGGTTTAGGAATAATGTAACAATTTGAACCGAGCTTGCGAGCTCAACGAAGTTAAAATGTGTAAATTTGAAAATTACTAAACCTCAAACCTCAAACTTCAAACCTTGAACCTATTCCGTAACATATTCGGTAAAAAAGAACAATTTTCAGCTATTGATTTTTCAGTTTTTGGAACAGATATTCATTCGCATTTAATTCCGGGTATTGATGATGGTTCTCCAACCATGGAAACTTCTATTGAAATGATTCGGGAGTTTGTTGACATGGGTTATAAAAAAATTATTACTACTCCCCATGTGATGAGCGATTATTACAAAAACAATCCCGAAATTATTTTAGGTGGGTTAGATTTGGTTAAAAAAGAATTGGTTAAACAAAACATTTCTATTGAAATAGAAGCTGCTGCCGAATACAATTTGGATGATGGATTAGAAACAATTATTGATAATAAACAAATCCTAACTTTTGGAGATAATCATGTGTTGTTTGAGTTGCCTTTTATGCAAGAACCACGTAATTTTCAGGAAATAGTTTTTAAATTTCAAACAACGGGTTATCGACCAATTTTAGCACACCCAGAGCGTTATAGTTTTTGGCATAAAAACTTTGATAAGTATGAAGAACTAAAATCAAAAGGAATTTTAATGCAGTTGAATCTTTTATCATTAACCGGACATTATAATTTGGATACAAAAAAAATGGCAGAACGAATGATTGATGCCAATTTAATTGATTTTGTTGGTACAGATTGTCATCGAATAGAACATTTAAAAGCCTTACAATTCTTTTCTAATTCTAAGTATTTTAACTTGTTGGCTAATAATGTATCTATTTTAAATAAATCATTATAGATTTTTATTGTCCGATAAAAAAGAAGCCAAATTAATCGTTTCTTAAAAGTTGTCGTAATTTAGAGTCGTAAATTTACTGTATGAAAAAATCAATTGTTTTTGGTGCAAACGGATATATAGGCAGGCATTTAGTTTATTATTTATCACAACAAAATCATGAAGTAGTAGCCTCAGATATTTCACTAGAATCTTTAGATAAAGAGAATAACTATATATCTGTTGATGTTACCAATATTCAACAAATTAGTGCTATTGATTTTGATGTAGATTACATATACTGTTTTGGAGGATTAACAGGAACAAACATCGGGTTCGAAAAATATAATGATTTTATTGCGGTAAATGAAATAGGTTTGTTAAACATTTTAACTCATCATAAAAATTCAAACTCAAAGGCTAGAATTATTTTTCCTTCATCTAGATTAGTTTACAAAGGAAAAAAAAATGTGTTACTAAAGGAAGAGGATGAGAAAGAGGCACTAACGATTTATGCGCAAAATAAATTAAGTGGCGAAAAATATTTAGAACAATATGCCCAAAATTTTGGTATTGAATACACTATATTTAGAATTTGTGTTCCTTATGGAAATGTATTTAATCAGAGCTTTTCGTATGGAACAGTTGGGTTTTTCTACAACAAAGTAAAAAACAAACAGCCTATTACATTATTTGGTGATGGAGATTTAAAAAGAACATTTACTCATGTGGAAGATATTTGTCAAGCAATAATGACAGCGATAAATCATCCTTATTCTAAAAACAATAGTTTTAATATTGGAAGTACAGATCATTTAAGTTTATTGGAAGTGGCTCAATTATTTGCCACAAAATGGGATGTGCCTATAAAATTTGAAGAATGGACAAAATCAGCTTTGCTTGTCGAATCGGGAGATACTATTTTTGATGACAAAAAATTGATAGACCTAACTGATTTTAAGTATAAAAACAGTATTAAAAATTGGATTGAAAAAATAATTATATGAGTAAAAAAATAATTGAATCAAAGCATCAAATTGAATCAAGTTCAATGAACAATTATAACTTGCTTTTAATAACTTTTGGTTTAACGTTAGTATATTTTGGCTTTTCAAGATTCTCTGATGGCTTTTATATGCATGACGAAGTTGCAAATTTTTTAAGCATGCAAAATTTTTGGAACGAACCAAGTTCAATTTTGGGGGCAAATGCTAAAACAGGTTATAAGCTATTTTATATTTTACCAGCATTAGGAGGTTATTCTTTTCTTCAATTTTTTAATAGTATTATAGCTGCTTTTACTGTATATTTTTCGTACAAAACATTGGTAAAATTAAATTCAAAACATTCATTACTAATAGTTTTTCTTTTAGGAATTCAGCCTCTTTGGTTCATGTTATCGTTTCGAAATTATGCCGAAATGTTAGTAGCTTTTTTGATGGTATTAGCGGTATATCAGCATTTAAATAAAAAATATGTTTTTGCAGCTCTTATTATTTCTTATGTGGCGTTTACCAGGACAGAACTTCATGTGGTTTCTGGTTTGTATTTTCTATGGCTAATTTTTAATAAAAAGTGGATACCAGCTTTGCTAACGGGTACATTTTCATTAGCAAATGCATTAATTGGTTTTATTATGACTGGTGATATCCTGCATATTGTTCATGATACCCAACAATTTTCAGAATCGATAAAAGGAGCATATCCACACCAAGGTTTTGACCATTATTTTTTAATGTCAAGTGTGATATTCGGTTCTGGAGTTATAATATTGTTTTTCAATTACATTGGAGCGACACTATTAAATAAGTCAAAAATTAATTGGATTATTCTTGTTCCAACGGTATTAATATTTTTATTAAATTGTTTATTTAATGCCTTATTTGTTGATTTCGGACCAGGTGGAGGCAGTTTAAGATACTTACTTACAATGGCGCCGTTAATTACAATTCTTGGAATACTTTCATTAGATGAATTAATAGCTATTCAAAAAAAATATTTACTTCTAATTTTGATACTCCCAGTAATCGTATTAATTGGAATATATCAAACCTACGAGCATAATTTTATCAAATTCAGTGAAATTAGGTCGTGGTCATCGTTGATTTTTGCATTAATTACAACAATACTTATTTTATTACCATTAAAACCTAAACATTATATAGTTGCATTTTCGTTCTATGCATTGGCTGTATCGCTTTCTATTGTCGATACAAGAAAAATACAACCCGAAGAGGAAATTGTTAAAAAAGCTGCTAAATGGTATAACGACCAATTACGAATGGTTAATAATCCACAAAATACTAATCCTGTGTTATTTACTGAAGATTCAAGAGTTGCGGTTGAACATTCATTATTTTATTTTTATAGTGGAAAGAACAGGAAAGATTTTAAAAATAAACCAGTTGGTTTAATCAAAGAAGAAACCGATTTATTAAAGAAAGGAGATTTGGTAATATGGGACTCACATTATGGTTATCGTCCAGAACTTCGAAAAACCAGTCAGAAATTTGAATACTACGATTCCAATCCTAAATTTCAAAAAATTCAATATTACCAATCCAACGATAAAAGATTTATGATTGTATTCTTTTTAAAAACGACTGATAATTAATTTGCATTTTTTAACGTTTATACTCTTGTGCTGTTTTGCTTAAATACTATATTTGCCGAATGTTAAAAAAACATTTTCTAGTTATCATCCCATTTTTACTATTTCTATTTGGATGTAGTAAATATCAGCGGTTGTTAAAAAGCAGTGATTATAATGCAAAATATGAAGCTGCTGTTGTTTTATACGATAAAGGAAAATACGAAAAAGCTCTTCCATTATTAGAAGAATTGGTTCCGCTATATAGGGGTTCTGACAAAGCTGAAAAAATCTACTATTATTATTGTTACACTAATTATCAACTTGACTTTCTTTACGAAGCTTCGTATCACTTTAAAAAATTTTATACCACATTTCCTTCAAGTTCCCATGTTGAAGAAGCATTATTTATGGCTGGATATTGTAAATATCTGCTTTCACCAATTTCATCTTTAGACCCTACCGACACTTACGACGCAATAAACGAGTTACAATTCTTCGCTAATACGTATCCGCAGCATCCATTGCTTGATTCCACTAATATTCTTATGGATAAATTAAGAGTTAAGTTGGAGGAGAAATCTTTTCAAAATGCAAAACAATACTACTTTATTTACGATTATAAAGCGGCAATTATTGCGCTAAACAATACCCTAAAAGATTTTCCCGATTCAAAACATCAAGAAGAAATTAAGTTTTTACTGTTGAAATCCTCTTATTTCTTGGCTTATAACAGTGTAAAAGAAAAAAAGTTGCAACGATTTAACGAAAGTATAGATGCTTATCTTAACTTTGTCGATTCTTTTAAGGAAAGTAAGTACTTAAAGGAGGCTGAAAGTTTATATAATAAATCACTAGAACAACAATTAAAATTAAAACAAGAAAACCTATAACTATGAATTTCAAAACAACAAATGCCGAAGCTTCTACGATAACAAGAAACATGAATGAAATTGAAGCTGTTACTGGAAATGTTTACGAATCGTGTGTGGTAATTTCTAAACGTTCAAACCAAATTGCAATTGAATTGAAAGAAGAACTTACTGGTAAATTGAATGAATTTGCTTCTAATACAGATAATTTGGAAGAAATTTTCGAAAATAGAGAACAAATAGAAATTTCTAGGTTTTATGAAAAATTGCCTAAAACAAACGCTATTGCTATTAAGGAATTTTTAGAAGATAAATTATTCTATCGAAATCCTAATCAAGAGAAATAATTTCAACTCGAAATTTTATTTATGCTAAAAGGCAAAAACATACTTCTGGGTATTACAGGAGGTATTGCCTCTTATAAAATTTCTTTTTTAATTCGTTTGTTAAAAACTGCTGGAGCAAATACTCGAGTTGTTATGACTCCAAGCGCAAAAGAATTCGTTACACCCCTAACATTATCAACACTTTCACAACATCCTGTATATTGTGATTTCTCAGATAAAACTACTGGAGAATGGCATAGTCATGTAGAGTTGGGAGTTTGGGCTGATTTATTTATAATTGCCCCTGCCACAGCTAATACTATTGCTAAAATGGCTAATGGAATTTGCGATAATTTGCTTTTAGCCACTTACTTGTCTGCAAAATGCCCTATTTTTATTGCTCCTTCTATGGATTTGGATATGTTTAAGCATTCAACTACTAAAAGGAATTTAAAAATGTTAATCGAAAACGGTCATACAATTATTGATGCAACAGATGGTGAATTAGCGAGTGGTTTGGTAGGAAAAGGGAGAATGGAGGAGCCTGAAAATATTTTTACTAGAATAAGTGATTTTTTTGAACAACCTAAAATTCTTAAAAATAAAAAGGTATTAATTACTGCGGGTCCAACCTACGAACAAATTGATCCTGTGCGTTTTATTGGAAACAATTCATCTGGTAAAATGGGATTTGAACTAGCAAAACAGGCACAATATTTAGGAGCAGAGGTAACCTTAATTATTGGACCAAACCACCTTGATTTATCAGGAATTCTCAATGTTATTGAGGTTAAATCAGCCGAAGAAATGTTTATTGAAGTTCAGAAAAAGGTCAAAAAATCTGACATTATTATTATGTCTGCTGCGGTTGCTGATTTTAAACCCGCCGTTAAAAGCCTAGTAAAAATTAAACATAAAACTTCAACTTTAACTATAGAGTTGGAACCAACTCAAGATATTCTAAAATATATAGGTACTATTAAAACCAACAAACAAATTTTGGTAGGGTTTGCCCTAGAAACTAACAACGAAATTGTTAATGCTCAAGGAAAATTAAAGGCTAAAAATCTTGATTTAATAGTCTTAAACTCACTTAACGATAAAGGAGCAGGTTTTGAGTTGGATACCAATAAAATTACTGTCCTGGATAAAAATAATAATATTGACAAATTTGAGTTGAAATCTAAATCAGATGTTGCGGTTGATATTTTTAATAAAATAGTATCTTTACTAAAATAGTTAGTGAACATTTAATATTAAAAATCTATTCGCTCAAATTTAAAAGATGAAATTATTTTTTAGCATATTCATTTCATGTCTAATCACTTGTTTTGGTCATCATTCGTTAGTTGCTCAAGAATTAAATTGCAATTTACAGGTTAATTCGAGTCAAATTATGGGTTCTGATAAAAGTGTTTTTGATGCAATGCAGCGTAATGTTTCTGAATTTATCAATAATAAGAAATGGACGAACAATAATTTTCAAATAAACGAGAAAATAGAATGCACCATGTTAATTAATATTACTGAACGTGTTTCTACCAATTCATTTAAAGCAACTATTCAAATACAATCTCGTCGTCCAGTTTTTCATTCTTCTTATAATTCTACGTTAATCAATCATATTGACAAAGATTTTGAATTTAATTACAATGAGTTTGAACAGTTAGAATACTCCGAAAATACATTTACTTCTAATTTAACTTCAGTAATATCATTTTATGTTTATATGATTATTGCTACTGATTATGATTCATTTTCACTTTATGGAGGCACTCCTTACTTGCTTGAAGCACAAAAAATAGTTGGAAATGCTCAGGGATCAGGAACAACTGGTTGGAAAGCTTTCGAAGACACAAAAAATAGATATTGGATGGTGGAAAATCTTTTAAAACCGAATTACGAACCATTTAGAGATGCAATGTATAATTATCATAGACTTGGTTATGATATGATGTCAACCGATTTTGCTAAAGGAAGAAGTGTGGTGTTAAGTTCTCTTAAAAAGTTAGAAAGTATTTCGAAATACGACCCTAATTCATTCCAGTTACAACTTTTTTTTAATGCCAAATCTGACGAAATTATTGAATTGTTTAAAGAAGCTCCTCAAGCCGAAAAAAGTGAAGTTATCCCCCTTTTAAGCAAAATAAATCCAGCTAATTCTAACTTGTACGAAAAAATTACATCAGGTAAATAAATGTTAATTCATCTTTCCATTAATAATTATGCGTTAATTGAAAAATTAGAAGTTGATTTTAATAGCGGATTTACTGTAATTACTGGAGAAACAGGGGCAGGTAAATCTATATTGCTTGGGGCGTTGTCGTTAATATTAGGTCAACGTGTAGATACTTCAATTCTTAACGACAAAGAAAAAAAATGTGTAATTGAAGGCATCTTTAAGATTTCAAAAGAAAATTATAGCGATTTTTTCAAAGAAAATGATTTAGATTTTGAGACAGAAACAACGATTCGTAGAGAAATTTCATCATCAGGAAAATCAAGAGCATTTATTAACGATACTCCTGTAAATTTGAATGTTATAAAAGATTTATCTGAGCAGTTAATAAATATTCATTCGCAACACCATAATTTGTTAGTGAAAAGTGGTGATTATCAATTAGCAGTTGTTGACTCGTTTGCAAATATTCAACAAGATTCAGATAAATTTAAAAAGAGATTTAAGGAATATTCTTTGAAAAAAAAGCAACTGGAAGAGCTAAAAAACAAAGAACAAAAATCAAAATCAGATTTAGAACTGCTCATTGCTCAAGCTAAAGAAATTGAGATGTTAAAATTAACAGTTGATGAACAGTTTTCAATAGAAGAACAACTAGATCGTTTAAATAATTCTGAAGAGATCAAACAAGTTTTACATCAGGCTTCTAATTTATTGTCCGACAGAGAAGAAAATATGGTGCTAAATGTTAAACAGATTATTTCTTCCTTCTCTAAAATTTCGCATTTATCAAAAGAATTTCAAGATATTTTTGAAAGATTGAACACAATGACTATTGAACTTGTTGACTTGTCTAGAGAAATATCTATTTTAAATGATAATACCAACTTTGATAAGGATAATGCTGAATATTTAACGAATAGGTTGAACAGTATATATTCACTTGAGAAAAAATATCAGTTAACTAATTCTAATGAATTGTTGGATTTGTTAGTCAAAATAAACAATGACCTATCTCAATTAGATGCTTTTGATGAAACTATTGTGGTATTACAAAATGAAGTCTTACAGTTAGAACAACAATTAATTAAAGATTCAAAACAGCTTAGTGAAATTAGAAAAAAAATTATTCCAGTTTTAGCCAAAAACATAATGAATAATTTATCAGAGTTGGGAATGCCAAATGCCAAAGTAGAAATTAGTCAAAAAATTACTACATTTTTTGGTGTAAATGGTATTGATGATATTGAATTTTTATTTTCAGCAAACAAGGGGTATGCTCCAATTGAAATCCATAAAGTTGCATCTGGTGGAGAACTATCTAGACTTATGCTTACCATTAAATCAATTTTAGCGAAAGGCAAAAATTTAAGCACAATTATTTTTGATGAAATTGATACTGGAGTTTCTGGTGATATTGCAGATAAAATGGGTAATATTATGAAACAAATGGCAGGTGATATTCAAATTGTTTCAATAACACATTTGCCACAAGTTGCAGCAAAAAGTAATCAACATTATAAAATTTTTAAAGGATTGAAAAATGGTAAAACCATCACTGATATTGAGGTGTTGAACAATGAACAGAAAATAGAAGAAATTGCGAAAATGTTAAGTGGAAAAGAACTTACAAAAGCAGCAATAGAAAATGCTAAAAATCTTATTTCAAATTAATATATTTGCATTTAAGGAAAAATTAAGTAATGACAAATATTAGACTTAAATATCGCTTTATCACAGTATTAATTTTTTCGGTACTACTTTCATCAGCAAATGTTTCATGTGATCCACATAGAAGAGGGCATACTGCTAAGCAAATTGGAGCAGGATCAGGAATGAAAAAACACCGAACACCAGCTTCAGGCAAAATAAAACAACGATCACATTACTAAATAAAAAAAATAAAATGTCAAACAATTTATTAAAAGGAAAAAAAGGAATTATTTTCGGTGCATTAAATTCCAATTCAATAGCTTGGAAGGTTGCAGAAAGAGCACATGAAGAAGGTGCAGAATTTGTTTTAAGTAATGCTCCTATTGCGTTGAGAATGGGTGAAATAGATGAATTAGCAAAAAAAACAAATTCAGAAGTAATACCTGCCGATGCTACTTCAATGGAAGATTTAGAGCATTTGTTTGATAAAACAATAGAAAAATATGGTAAAATAGACTTTATACTTCATTCAATTGGAATGTCAATTAACGTTAGAAAAGGTATTCATTATACAGAATCTAATCCTGATTTCTACCTTAAAGGAATGGATGTGTCAGCTCTTTCGTTTCATAAAGTAATGAAAGTTGCTTATAAAAAAGATGCAATGAATGATTGGGGTTCAATATTAGCTCTTACATATATTGCCGCACAACGAGTATTTCCTGATTATAATGATATGGCAGATGCAAAATCGTTATTAGAGTCAATTGCTCGTGGTTTTGGTTATCATTTTGGAGTTAAAAATAAAGTGCGAGTGAATACCATTTCTCAGTCACCAACTGCAACTACGGCAGGAAGTGGTGTGAAAGGTTTTAATGGATTTATCACCTATGCCGAAGATATGTCGCCTCTTGGCAATGCAAGTGCTTCTGATTGTGCAAATTATTGTATAGTGATGTTCTCTGATTTAACAAAATATGTCACCATGCAAAATTTATTTCATGATGGTGGATTTTCATTTACTGGTGCTAGCCATAAAGTAATGGAAAAGTTTGAAAAAGGACATTAACCTATAACTTATCGAGCCCTGTTTTTAACAGGGCTTTTTTTTTCGTATGAAATTAGAATTTGACAAAAATATATATACCTTAATTGTAGTATCTATAGTCGCATTCTTTCCAATTTTATTCAATGGATTCACATTTTATAGTGATGATAATTATGTGTTGAACAATCCTTTAATTCATTCTTTTTCTATTGAGAATCTCATTTTAATGTTCACTACTTTTTTTGATGGACATTATCACCCTTTAACTTTACTTTCATTCGCAATTAACTATTTTTTTTCGGGAGAATCACCTTTTGGCTATCAATTAACCAATTTAATGTTAAATACAACTAATGGTGTTTTGATCTATTATCTTTCGAAAAAAATTTTAAAGGAGAATACCCATGCATTTCTTGTAGCATTAATATTTATTGTTCATCCTATACACGTAGAATCTGTGGCTCGTATTACTGAACGAAAAGACATGTTGTTTGGATTGTTTTTTTTAGCAAGCTGTATCACTTATATTAAGTTTATTGAAACTAATTTGATAAAAAAATATTGGCTAGCAGTACTCTTTTTTGTTTTATCACTACTCTCTAAAGGACAAGCAGTTACATTACCATTAACGTTGTTTCTATTAAGTTGGTATTTAATTGGATACCAACTGACAATTAAAAAAGCGGTCTATTTTGTTCCATTGATTATTTTATCTGTAATTTTTGGTTTTTTAAATATTAAGGCTCAGGTATTTACCGGATATTTTTTAGACACTTCGTCTATCCCTTTTGCGAATTATTTTGTTTCTTCAGCTTATGTGTTAACCAATTACATTACTCACTTGTTTTTTCCGATACAACTTTCTCCTCATTATCCTTATCCATTTGATATTTACAAATTAGCACCCAAGTTTTATTTTTTATATTTATTAATATTTCCAGTTTATTTGGGATTACTATTTTGGTTTAGGAAAAATAAAATAGTTCTTTTTGGTTTGCTTTTCTATATCATAAATATCATACTTATGATCAGGTTTATTCCAGTTTCCGAAAATGTAATGCCCGATAGATATAATTACATTCCAGTTTTTGGAATCATATTGATATTATTTTACTTTATTAATAAATTTGCAAAACTAAAATTGACAACTATTATCTACATTATTGCAACGTTATTAAGCATTAAAACCTTCTCCCAGTCAATGGTTTGGAAAAATGGAATTAGCGTTTGGACAACTGCATATAAATATTATCCAAATGACTCAGAAATCAATCAAAACCTTGGTGCTAACTATTTGAAATTAGGTAATTATCAAAAAGCGAAACGGTTTATAGATTTAGCCATAAAATTAGACAGTTCTAATTTGCTCTCACACCTTGATAGATCTAATTATTATATTCAAAATAAAGACCCTAAAAATTCTTTAATCGAGTTGAAATTTATAGTTGATTTCAATGCCAAAAGTGTTAAAGATTTATCAAATCAGTCTTCTGTTTATCTTACTTTGGGCGAATTTGATAAAGCACTTGAGAAAATCAATTTGGCAATTAAAATAAATGATTCTAATGCTAAATTGTTCTATAACAAAGCTGCAATTTTACTTCAACAAAACGAATATTCAAAAGCCTTATTGGTTCTAGATCAATGTTTGGCACTACGACCCTCATTTAAAGGTGATGTTCATTTGCTAAAATCGAAATTAGCTTTATGTTGCAATAACTTATTTCTTGCACAAAATGAACTCAAACTTGCTAAAAAATACCTAAAAAATTCTAAAGAAATTGAAAATACTAAACTGGCTATTGAAAATTATTCAATTCATGAAGGTACATTGGAAACTTTAAAAGATTCGAAGCAATTGAATGCAATAGGGTTAAACTATTTTAGTTTAGGATTTTATCAAATTGCCTTAATGTATTTTGACAAATCTTCGGAGTTAGATAGCACTTATGTCCCTGCAATACAGAATGAAGTTTATTCAAATTACATGTTAGGAAATTGGAGTTTGACCCTAGAAAAATATAAAAAATCGCAAGAATTGAAAATTGAAATAGATGATAAAGTAAAACAACAATTACATAATTTAGAAATGATTTAATTCAACATATAAAATAACCAAATATGAAAAAAATAATTAATACACCTAAAGCACCTGCCCCTATAGGTCCATATAGTCAAGCAGTGTTGGTTGGTAATACCTTATACACTTCTGGCCAAATTGCAATAAATCCAACTAATAATGAATTGGTTACTTCAACAATTAAGGCTGAAACAAAAATGGTAATGGATAACCTAAAAGCTGTATTAGAAGCCGCTAACATGGATTTTAGCCACGTGGTAAAATGTTCAATATTCATTTCGGACATGAACAATTTTGGACAAATCAACGAGGTTTATGGTAGTTATTTTACAGATGATTTTCCTGCTAGAGAAACGGTTCAAGTAGCGTGTTTACCTAAAAATTTAAATGTAGAAATTTCTGCTGTTGCAGTAAAATAATTTACTCAGGTTTTAACAAATTGTGTTGAAACAAATAATCATGACATTGATAAAAAGAGATAGCTTCTTTTAAGGCGTCATTATTAGTAGGTAGGAGAGTTAAAATATTTGAACTTTTGTCCCATGTGTAATAATTTACCGATTTCATATCGCCTAAAACCATTAAGTTATTACCCTTGAGGTAGCCCATTTTTCTATAATTTCCAACAAAAGATCTTTCATCAATTGGGTTCATTTTATTTACATCTCTTCCAAATAGCTGAGTGGTATAACTCCAGTTTAAATACCCGAAGAGGGTAGGAAACAAATCAATTTGAGAACATTGTTTGTTTATTTCGGTTGGACTGGTTTGTGGTAAATTGTATATCATTGCAGGTATATGGTATTTGGCAACATCTAACTCTTGTTTTCCTGCACTTGATGCACAATGGTCTGACATAATTACAAACAACGTGTTTTTAAACCAAGGTTTTTGTTGGGCGTTTTTTATAAAATTAGAAATAGCATAATCGGTATATTTTACTGCACCATTTCGCCCAGATTTTGAAGGAATATCAATTCTACCATCAGGATATGAAAATGGTTTATGGTTGGAGGTGGTCATGATAAAATTAAAGAACCGTTGGTTTGATGAATAGTCTTTATCTGCTTCTTTTAGTACTTTATTGTAAATATCTTCATCACAAATTCCCCATGCATTTTCAAATTGAACTTCATTGTCATTAATATTGGTTCTTTTTGATTTAAAACGATCACCCATAATATAACCTCGTCCTCGGTCTACAATATCAAATCCGTTACCTCCAAAAAACTGATTCATATTGTCAAAATAACCATCTCCACCATAGAAGAAAACATTTTTATATTCCTTTTGTTTAAAAATACTGCCAATGGTAAATAAATTGGTATTGTTTTTTTTACGTTTTACGATGCTACTTCCTGGTGATGGTGGTACTGACAACGTAATGGCTTCCATACCTCGTACAGTTCGAGTTCCGGTAGCAAATAAATTGGTGAACAATATACTTTCTTTCGCTAACGAATCTAAAAATGGAGTAATATGCTCATGATTTCCAAATCGTTGCATATAATCTGCACTAAAACTTTCAATACAAATAAATATAACGTTAGGTTTATATTCAACACCTGAATGATGAACGCTACGTTTTAAACTATAAGGCTTTTTTGAAGTAAAAACTTCATTATCGGCTAATGTCATACGTCGAAGTTCTTTAAATGAAAGGTTTAAATCTTGACTTACATAGAATTCTGGATAACTTAATTCATTATTTCTAAATGCCGCGAAAAACGAATAGATTCCAGATTTGCTAAGCTCATTTTCATATCGATTTAATGACCAATCTGAAATATTGTTCGGAATGAATAGGGTGTAAAATAGCATGGAGCTTAAAATAACGATGACTATCGGTAATTTTTGGAAGAACGTTAAGGATGAAGAAAATGTACGTTCATAAATTTTCATTTTTGTTGTTAACCACATAAACAGACAAACCACCAATATTACACTAGGTAATAAAATATAAAGAGGGTAGGATTGGTTAATGTTTTCGACTACTTCAAAAGTGTATATTAAATAATCTACCGCAATAAAATTAAAACGACTACTAAACTCATCCCAAAAAGTAAATTCTGCTAAAAAGCTGAATGTAAATATCGTTAATCCAATAAAATAGGAAAAATAGGTAACAATTTTATCAATTAAAGTTCCTGATAATTTCTTTGGTATTATAAACAAATAAATTAGGTACGGTAACAAAAAATATGAAATAACGCCTATGTCGAAAAATAATCCTGTAAAAATTATTTTTATCATACTAATTAAAGAAAAATCAATAAACTCAAATGACCAAATATATAATGCAATTCTGGTTAAAAATGACAATAAAAGATAGAAAAATGCATAAAAATAGAATAACGATAATCGTTTATGGAAAAATAGGCTTTTAAATATTCTCATTTTTATTCTCTAATTAAGTACAAAAATACCAATAAATGCTGCTTTTTGTAAATGCAAAAAAGGGTATTAGAGTAAAAGATATTAATTTCGTTTCAAAATAATGAATTGAAGACACTTTTAACTGCCATATTTTTTTTAATGAATTTTGTTATTTTTGCACAGACAGACAGCAACGGGATTCAATATCATACTATTTCGAATGATATACAATATGGATATCATAAACCTAAACTGTTTGATATTATCACCAATATTCCTAGAAACTATGTTGATTTGGGCAAAGGGTTAACAAAAAAAGGTAACCTTGTATGGATTGGTGCCACTGCTGTTTCTACGGCAATAATTTTTCCTACCGATCAAAATCTAACCAATCGTTCTCAAAATTTGGCTATTGAAGTCGGGTTGTCGCGTAAACATAGCTATCAAACAATTTTCGGTGGTATTGAATATCCAACAAATCTTCCTGCTACATTTTACTACTTTGGGCATGGTAATGTGTCGTTATTATTTGCAGGTGGATTTTTAGCTACAGGTTTAATTAAAAAAGATTACCGAGCCATCAACACATCCATTGAAATTGGCGAAAGTATTTTAACCTTGGGAATAATGACGCAAGGGTTGAAACGTGTATTCGGTCGTCAAAGTCCAAATATGGCTTCAGTTGATGGGGGAAAATGGGACTTTTTTCCAAATCAAAAGGAATACATGAAAAATACGGCAAATTTTGATGCTATGCCTTCTGGTCATATGGCAACGTTGGTTTCTACGATTACAGTAATTGCAAAAAACTACCCTGAAGTAAAATGGATAAAACCTATTGGATATTCAATGACTGCACTTTTAGGCTTTGAAATGATGAACAGTGGAGTACATTGGGCATCTGATTATCCTTTGGGAATATTAATTGGTTATTCAGTCGCCTCAGTGTCGTTAAATAGAAGAATAACAAAAGTTCAAACTTCGGCTACTTCTTATTACCAAAACAAAATTAAACCTAAATTTTTTATCTCTAATTATTATGGAATACCGGTATATGGAGTAATGGCAACCTTTTAAAAGGATTTGGTAAAATAAAATCCTACTTCGTTATTATCAATATACGGAAGTAAGGTAGTTCTTTTATCGTTTTTAAACGGATTAAAATTTTTGAGTGGTTCGAAATGATATACCAAATTAGTAACTAAAATTCCAATTCCTGCTCCCATTAATACATCCGATAGCCAATGTTTATTATTAATTATTCGAAATGCTCCTGTGGTTGTTGAAAACAAAAATCCACTGTAAGCTATTAATGGATGTGTTTCATTAAATTCGTGATACAAAACCGTTGCTCCTGTAAATGACTGTGAGGTATGTCCTGATGGAAAAGAATAATTTGCTCCATTTGGTCTTGTTTTGTTTATCCCAAATTTAAGCGATTGAACTATTATTGCAGTAGTTAGTTGACTAATGGCTAAATATTTTGACTGGTCAAACCAATGATTTTTGGCTTTTAAACCCATCATATCAGCACCATACATCTCTACCATTGGGACGTATTGAATATAATCGTCAATTTTAAATTCAAAATCAGTGCCTACCGCATTTCTTACATTTTGTTTTACATCTTTTTCTAATTTGCTATGATTTAATGCTACTCCTGCAATTAATATTGTACTAGGAAGTACAGCTTGGCATACCATCGATTTTTTTGGTGATTCAATTTTTACTTTAAGCGTATCTGTCTGTGCAATTATCCAGTTGGTAATCGCCATAAAAAATAGGGTTAAAAATATTTTATTAATTGTTATCATTCGGGCAAAACTAGACAATAAAAAGAGATAATAAAACCCGTTATGCATTTAGATAATTTTGAATAAAAAAGTGTCATTTCGAGTTTTTTCAGAAGAAAAAGTATCGAGAAAACACT
>JAVHRO010000125.1:0-33678 GCA_036171675.1 Vicingus sp.
TTTTGAGATAAAAAAAAGAGGCTGTCTATTTCTTTTTAGACACCCTCTTTTTTTTTTACCTAAAAACCTTTTCAGAAAAAAATTGATTTCCAGAATTTATATTGATAATATACAATCCTATAGAATACCTTGATAAGTCTATTGAATAGTTAGGTTGAAATGTTTGCTCTTGATCAACTATTTTACCTGTTAAATCATAAATCACAATATTTTTTTCTTCATTATTGTTAAATACCAATTCAAACGAACCATTTGATTTATTTAATAATTTGTAAAAATTTGTATTTTCTATAGCTATAACATTGGTAGAAAATTGTTTGGAAACATTAAACATTAGCGAAGGTTGGTTTGATGAGTTTGAGTTAAGGCTACAATTAAAAGTTTGATTACCACTTATCGTGTAAACGGCATTATCTGATAATACGGTAAAACTTAATACATAATCATCTTCAACTGGAAATATTTCTTCAACCTCAATGCTATAAATACCTGTAACGGGAACTATAGTATGAATTTGAATGCTTGTATCTTTGTTATAATTAGGTAAAGAATTTATTGCTAAGTTTTCATTTTCAGAGGTCTTACTAAAGATTGAAGGAACATTTGGGTTGGTACTGAATAATTTCCATGCGTCGTAAGCACCATCAAAGTTAGGTGTAGCGCCATTAATAAAACGAATTACTGTTTCGTCGGAATATCCATTTCCTGAAATTTTAACACGTAATGCATTGGTGTATTGGGCGAATAGTATACTTGGTGATATTATCATAACAACAAGTAAAAGTGTAGTAAGTTTTTTCATGGCTTTTAATTTTTATTGTTAGAATAAATTTCCATCAATAAATGAAAATAAAAAACAGTACATCATGTTAATTTAAAAACATTTTTTACTTAAAATAAATCAGTGTTAAGTTCAATTATTAAGTGGTAATACTTAAACTAAAAGTAATATTGATAAGAAACGATAGTACAGGTTTCTAAAACAAATGATATAAGTTTAGGTTAAATTTGCTATTTTTAGACTTTCAAAAAAAATAATGCAGAAACTAGCTATTGGTGTATTAGGCTGTGCAAATATTGCACAAAGAAGTGTTATTCCAGCAATATTATCAATTCCTAATTTTAATTTGTTGGCTATCGCTAGTAGAACTGCTGAAAAGGCATTTCAATTTTCAACTCAATTCGGTTGTAAAGCTGTTGTTGGTTACCAAGAGTTAATAGATAGAAAAGACATTGATGCCATTTATATGCCTTTGCCAACAGGTTTGCATGAAGAATGGGTAATAAAGACATTAGAAGCCGGAAAACATGTTTTAGTAGAAAAATCACTATCAATGAGCTACAAATCTGCTCAGAAAATGGTGGATTTGGCAAAGAAAAAAGGTTTGTTGATTATGGAAAACTTTATGTTTTTATATCATCATCAACATCAATTTGTTAAACAACTTATCACGGATGGAAAAATTGGTGAATTACGTTGTTTTAGAAGCTCATTTGGTTTTCCTCCTTTATCACCCGATAATTTTAGGTACAATACTACACTTGGAGGTGGAGCGCTTTTAGATGCCGCTGCATATACCATTAAGGCTAGCCAATTGTTTTTAGGAAATAATTTAACTGTTCAAGCTTCAACATTAAATTATAGTAATAATGTTGACATTTTTGGTGGTGCTTTTTTAACTAATCCTAATAATCAAATAAGTGAAATTGCTTTTGGTTTCGATAATTTTTATCAATGTAACTATGAATTATGGGGAAGTAAGGGGAAAATTATTGCTCAGCGAGCATTCACTCCTGCACCTAATTTTAAACCAACCATTACCCTTGAGCAACAAGGAGAAGTGTTTAATTTTGAAATTAACGAAGAAAATCATTTTATAAATATTTTGAATGAATTTAAACGTTGTATTTTTGAAAATGATAAAAATGATAAATACGTTGAAATTCTAAATCAAAGTAGATTAATTCAAGAATTAAGAGATAAAAGTAAAGCATAAATGATTAAGAAAAACATGAAAAAATGTACCGTTTGTCATGGGACAAACACAAAATTAAAAAACAACAGAATGTCGTTATATGTTTGTAATGATTGCAATCATACATTTACAGTAATTGATAGGGTAGAAGAAGAAAAATATGAAGAGGATTATTATTTAAATACACATAAAAACTGGTTTGCAAACCCCGATTTTGAGCTTTTTGAAATGGTGTATAATCAAATAAAAAGTTTTGTAGGTAACCAAAAAATTAATTTGGCTGATGTGGGTTGTGGGCAAGGAGCATTTTTAAAACATATCTTAAAAAATTATAAAAATGAGGAACCAACTTTGTCGGGTATCGATATCATAAAAAATGAATACCCAGGAATAAAATTTGAATCAGGAGATTTTTTAGAAATGAATTTTAAGGAAGGTTATAATGCCATAACCAGTTTTATGGTTATAGAACATGTAATTGACCCACATTTATTTATTCATAAAATGGTTGAGTCGTTAACACCAAATGGCGTAATAGTGGTAAACACAATTAATAATGGAAGTTTAATTTATAGGGTGGCCCGATTTTTAAATAATCTTGGATTTACTACAGCTCACGACAGGTTATATAACCACCATCATTTACAGCATTATACCAATCAGTCGTTAATAAAATTATTGGAAATGGAGGGGTTAGATGTGTTAAAAATTAAAAATCATAATTATCAACTAAAAGCCGTTGACACTCCAAAAAATAATCCTATTATAATGAAATTCCATGAGTTAACCGTTGCTATTTTATTTGCGATTTCCATTCCATTTAATTTAGGGCATCATCAAACCTTGTATTGTAAGAAAAGAAAATAGTTTATGCATAACAATATCTATATTTCCGTAGTTAGTCCTGTATATAAGGCTGAGAAGATAATTGACAGTTTGGTTGAACGAATAACTGCGGCTGTCTCAAAAATCACGGATAACTATGAAATTATTTTAGTTGAGGATTGTGGCCCCGACAATTCATGGCAAAAGATTGTGGAAAATTGCAATAAATACACCCAGGTAAAAGGTATAAAATTGAGTCGTAATTATGGCCAACAGCATGCCATACAAGCCGGGTTAGACGCTAGTAAAGGTGAGTATATAATTACTATGGATTGCGATTTACAAGATAGACCTGAAGAAATTATTAAATTACTAGATAAAGCAAAAAAAGGATTTGAAATTGTTGTAGCTAGCCGAAAAAATAGACAAGACGATGCCTTTAAAAAACTACTTTCCCGAATATTTTATTTTGTGCTTGGATATCTAACTGAAACCAAACAGGATAGAACTGTAGCGAACTTCGTTTGCTATCATCGAAAGGCAGTTAACGCGTTGGCTTTGGTTAAAGATCATAACAGATATTATCCCATGTTGCAACAATTAATAGGTTTTAATTATACTAAGGTAGAAATTGATCATGCTGAACGCGAAGATGGAAAATCGTCATACTCATTTAATAAAAGGTTGCGATTGGCAATGGATACCATATTAACATTTTCTGATAAGCCTCTTCGATTAACCGTAAAGTTTGGAGTGTTCCTTTCTATAGTTTCAATTTTTGCAGCCATTTTTATGGTGGTGTTGTATATTTTTAGCGACATAATTGTTCCTGGATGGTCGAGTATTCTTTTGTTAATGAGCTTTTTATCTGGTACAATTATTTCAGTTTTAGGAATGGTAGGTTTGTATGTTGGACGAACTTTCGAAACCGTTAAACAAAGACCAACGTACATTATTAACGAAATAGTTAACTAATTGAAAAAATGGATACCAATAATTATTTTATTTATTTTAGGTTTTAGCTTAGAATCTAAAGCTCAATTATTTGCCCCAAAAAAATTCTATTTAGTTGATTCGCTAGTCTTAAAAAATTTAACTAAACAAGATAAAAGTTTAATAGATTCAGCCCTAACCGAGTACCACAAATCAGCTAATGATTCAGTAAAACTGAATTTGTTATCCGAGATTGTTTCTGATTGTGAAAATGAAATTTGGATAAAATATAATGAGTTGATGTTATCAGAATCAAATCGATTAATTGCGTCGAATAACAAGAAAAAAACACTCCAAAAAATATATAAAAAATTTGTAGCATCAGCTTACAATAATTATGGCTTCTTATATTTTAAGAGAGACGATCTAAACAAAGCCATTTTCTATTTCACCAAAGCAATTGAGGTAAGTAAGGAAATCAATAATATTGAAGTAATTCCGGTGGCATTAAATAACTTAGGGTTTATTTATAAACTTCAAGGTGACATATTAAAAGCGTTAGATTATTATCACGAATCGTTAAAATTGAATACTCAACTTCACGACGAAAAAGAAATGGCTTTAGCGTTTAACAATATAGGTAGTATATATTTTAAGCAAAACGATTTAGATAAAGCCTCTAAATATTTTGTTGAAGCATTATTGTTAGAAAAAAAGAGTGGTACCCCAAAAGGTGTTGCTCGATTGTATAGTAATATAGGCTCAATTTATAAAAATCAAAATAAACTCACACAAGCAAAAGATTATTTTGATCAGAGTCTTAAAATATATCAAGAAATTGGCAATAAAAGTGGTGAAGCGGCCACGATAACAAAACTCTCTTTAGTAGAAATGGATTTATATCATTTAAATCAAGAGGAATATCATATAGATATGAACCAAGTTCTATTGAAACAACAAAAAGCATTGAATTTATTTGATGAAATTAATGACAGTGAAAATAGAACCTATGCTTATGCTAATTTAAGTAAAACATACAAGGAGTTAGGAGATTTATCGCATGCCAATGAATTTGCTACTAAAAGTTATCAATTAGCTATAAAGCTTGGTTATCCAGAAGCTATTAAAAATTCAGCGGAAATACTTAAAGGACTTGCACTAGATAAAAAAGATTATAAAAGTGCATATTTTATGTTAGACTTGTTTTATACTATGCAGGATAGTGTTAATAGTCAGTCTATTAAAGATATTTCTATTCAAAAGCAATTTCAATACGAATATGAAAAAAAACTCGTAGCAGACAGTATTAAAACGGTAGAAAAAGATAAAGTTACTAAAGCTGAAATTTTGTTAAGAGACGAGCAAATTAAAACTCAAAAAACCCAACGATATGCATTGGTGGGAGGTGTCTTAGTATTATTAATTTTTGGAGGGTTTATTTACAACCGTTACAAGCAAATTCAGGAACAAAAAAAAATAATTGAAGAACAAAAGGAAGTCGTCGAGATAAAGAGTAAAGAAATTACCGATAGTATTAATTATGCTAAAAGAATACAAGATGCCATTTTACCGTCTGCCACAGAATTAAATAACCATTTAAAAGATGGATTTGTATTATACTTGCCAAAAGATATTGTTGCTGGAGATTTTTATTGGATGGAAGTACTTAAGGATTCTATTTTACTTGCTGCTGCTGATTGCACTGGACATGGCGTTCCAGGTGCTATGGTTAGTGTAGTTTGTAATGGGGCATTAAACAGAGCTGTTGGTGAATTTAAACTTACCCAACCAGCCGAAATATTAAATAAAGTTAGAGAATTGGTTATTGAAACTTTTGAAAAAAGTGGTGAAGATTCTAAAGTCCGAGATGGAATGGATATTTCGTTAATGAAACTTTATAATAGAACACAAATAGGTGCAGAAATAGAATGGTCAGGTGCAAATAATCCATTGTGGATAATCCGTGCAGTCGATATTGTTGACATTAATTATGAAATCATTGAATATAAACCCGATAAACAACCTATTGGTAAACATTTTAAACAAGAACCCTTTAACAACCATAAAATTGAAGTTTTTAATGGAGATCGATTATACTTATTTACAGACGGATTTGCAGACCAATTTGGTGGAGAAAAAGGTAAAAAAATGATGTATAAACCATTTAAAGAATATTTACGTTCGATACAAAACCATAATATGGATGATCAAAAAGAGCTTTTGCATCACTATTTTAATAATTGGAAAGGTAGCTTAGAGCAAGTTGATGATGTCTGCGTTATAGGTATTAGTATTTCCTAATTTAAGCGGTTAGCTATAGCTGTAGCACATTTTTGACCATCAATAGCAGCAGAAACAATACCTCCTGCATATCCAGCACCTTCTCCACAAGGGTATAGTCCTTTAAGTTCAAGGTGTTCCATGGTTTCGGAATTTCTTGGAATTTTTACTGGAGAGGATGTTCTACTTTCAACTGCCACAATAATCGCTTCTTTTGTTAAATAACCATTTATTTTTTTACCAAACTCTCGAAATCCTTCTTGTAGCATGTATACAATTCGTTTCGGTAAAATTTCATGTAATGGTGCGGAAATAACACCAGGATGGTATGAACATTTAGGCAAGAGTATAGAGGTTTTGTTGTTTATAAAATCAACTAATCGTTGCGCTGGAGCAATTTGTCCAAAGTTGTTTTCTATATTGTTTTTTCCACCAATAAACGTTGCCCGTTCTACCGATTCTTGAAATTTTAATCCTGCCAAAGGACCAAAAGATTTATATGGAACCAAATCTTCATCGTCAACAGTTACCACTATTCCAGAATTGGCAAATGGGGTGTTCCGTTTTGATGGAGACCAACCATTGGTAACAATTTCTCCAGGAGCTGTTGCGCAAGGAGCAATAATTCCACCAGGGCACATACAGAATGAAAAAACACCACTATTTTTTACTTGATGAACCAACTTGTAAGATGCTGGAGGGAGAAATTCACTTTTTATATCACAATGGTATTGAACTTGATCAATTAATGCCTGAGGATGTTCTACTCTAACTCCTAATGCAAATGGTTTCGATTCAATTAAAACTTTTCTTTTGTGCAACAAATAAAAGATATCTCTGGCAGAATGCCCTGTAGCAAGAATGGTGTTTTGCGCTAAATAGGTTTTATTTTTTTGGTCAATAACACCTATTAACTTGCTATGTTCAATTAATAAATCGACTAGTTGAGTATTGAAATGAATTTCACCACCATACTTCAAAATGGTTTCTCTAATTGCTGTAACTACATCGGGTAATTTGTTCGTACCTATATGTGGGTGAGCATCTACAAGAATAGATTCCTTGGCTCCATGTTGTACTAAAATAGTTAATATTTCATCAATGTTACCACGTTTATTTGAGCGAGTATATAGTTTTCCATCAGAAAAAGTACCTGCACCACCTTCACCAAAACAATAATTTGAATTTGGGTTAACCACTTGATTTTTTGAAATCTCCGCTAAATCTCTTCTTCGGTTTCTCACTTCTTTACCACGCTCTAAGATAATTGGTTTAAACCCTAATTCAATCAATTTAAGGGCTGCAAACATTCCAGCAGGACCAAAGCCTATAATATTAACAGCTGGTTTCTTGGAAACATTTTGATAAATGGTTTCTTTTAGATAAGAGGGTATCTTTTCATCAAAATAAATTTCAATTTTCAAATTGAAAAGAACAACTCTTTTTCGAGCATCTATAGATCGTTTTACAATCCTAAAATTAAAATCTGATTTTTTGATTTTGGTTTGTATAATCGATTTTAGAATAACTTCATTTGATGCTTCTTCGGGTAAAACAGAAATTTCGATTAGTTGCATGAGTTGAAATTATCCTTCAAAGGTAAAAGAAAGTAAAAACATTTTTGTTTTTAACATATCAATAGGATTTGAAAATGCATTGTTTTCTCTAATTTGTATGTCATTTAAACCATACGACATTTTTAATTCTAAACCAAATTTAAAATATTCAAGGTAAAAATCGGTGCCAAAACCAAGATCTCCCATAAAATCGTGAGGGCCTAATTTTAAAAAAATGTCGTTTAAGTTAGTGGAATTATTTTTTGCAGAGGCATCGGAAGCCAAATCGTAACTATAGCTAACACCACCGATAATATATGCACCAAAATTATTCAAGCGTTGCGACTTAATTTTTAAATTCAATGGGAAATTAATTAAGGTAGATTCGATATTTTTTTCATATTTTTTTATACCATCAAATGTTTCAAAAGTATAGGTAAGTATGCGTTGTGAGAACGCTAAATTAGGAGTGAAACGTATGCCAAAATACTCACCTAAATGCATTTCTGAAATTATCCCTAAATTAAATCCCGTAGTGCTAGTTGGTTCTAAAACTAAAAGAGTGTCTGAGCCATAAACAGTTGGAGGGAATCTTATTAGTCTAAAATTTGCAGAATTTATTCCCAACAAAAAACCAAAATGCATAAAACGGTGTTCAAATTTTGGTAAGTTAAGGGTTGTCTCACGTTGACCAAAAACTGAAAAGTTAATAGCAAAAAGAAGAAGGAATAATATAATTTTTTGTTTTAACATGAAAGCTAAACGAAATTTTTTCAAATTTATTTAGTAGCAGTGTATATTGATGATATACCAAACATTAATGGAATGGCTTTTACATTTTTATAGCCTAACTTATTTAAAATTTTAACAAAATCATCTCCTTCAGGAAAAGCATTCACAGATTCTGGAAGGTAGGTATATGCTGCATTATCTTTTGATACCAATTTACCGATAGTTGGTAAAATGTTGTTGAAATAAAAATGGTACAATTGTTTAACAGGAAAAACTTTTGGTTTTGAAAATTCTAATATTACTGCTCTACCGTTTGGTTTTAAAACTCTTAACATTTCAGCCAAACCTTTTTCAAGGTTTTCAAAATTTCTAACGCCAAAACCCACCGTATAAGCATCAAAATAGTTATCACTAAAAGATAAATTTTCGGAGTCACCTAATTGTAAGGAGATAATGTTATCCAACCCTTTGGTTTTAATTTTTTCTTTACCAACAGCCAACATACCTTCAGAAATGTCGATACCAATAATTTTTTTTGGTTTTAATGATAAAGCTTCAATAGCAAAATCGCCAGTTCCGGTAGCTATATCAAGAATAATTTTTGGTTGTAATTCTTTTAATAATTTGATCGATTTTTTTCTCCAAATAATGTCAATTCCCAGTGACAAAAAGTGATTTAAGAAGTCATATTTTTTTGAGATATTATTAAACATGGTAGCAACTTGTTCCTTTTTGCCGCCACTTTGTTCTTTGTATGGAATAACCGTCATGCTTATTTGTGATAAGATAAATTAAACAACCAATTTACGCGTGCAAATTTAGTTATATTAATTTTATTAAAGCTTCTGCTAATAATTCTTCTTTATCTATCGGAACAACACCAACTTTTTCACAAACTAAGCCACCAGCTAAATTAGCTAATGCAGCTAATTGTTGGATAGGAATTTGAAGAGCTAAACACAAGGATGCTATACTAATAACGGTATCTCCAGCACCCGAAACATCTGTAATATTTCTTATATGAGCAGATTCGTGATGATTCTTTTTGTGGTCGGTAATGTAAACACCATTTTCTGAAAGGGTTATAAACGTGTTTTTGTTGTTTAGCAGTTGGTTCAATTGAAGAACAGCAGTTTCAATCTCGCTTTTGTGTTTAGGGTTTACGTCAATGTTTAAGCCTTCTTTCAATTCTTTAAGGTTGGGTTTAAACAACGATACATTTTTGTAATGTAAAAAATTGCGTTTTTTCGGATCAACTGTGGTTGGAATGTTTTTACTGTTGCAAAGTTGCACAACTGATTTAATAACTTGTTCCGAAAGGTTTCCTTTGTCGTAATCTTCAAAAACGACTACATCAATTTTTTCGGTAGTTAAAATGTAAGTAATTTTTTCTATTAGTAATTTTTTATCTTCGGCAACTAGTTCGTTATCCATTTCTGCATCTACACGAAGCATTTGATGATTGTTGCCAATTATTCTGGTTTTAACAGTTGTAATTCTATGGTGACTTTTTATTAGTCCTTGGTTTGAAAGTTTGTTTGATGTTAGCAGATTATCAAAAATCTTCGCATCGTCATCGTTACCAATTACCGAACATAAAATAGGATTGGCACCCAATTCTTGAATGTTTAATGCCACATTTGCCGCCCCACCTAAACGATTTTCTTTACGCTGAACTGAGACTACAGGGACTGGGGCTTCAGGGGAAATTCGATCGACTTTACCAAAAAAATAGGAATCAATCATTACATCGCCAATAATTAACACATTTAGTTTAGTGAAATTGTTAAATAGGGATATAATTTCTTCTTTGTACAAAGTAATTTATTTTAGTAACGCCAATGTGTTTTTCATACGTTTAATGGCTTCGGTCAATACTTCTTCAGAAGCGGCATAAGACAATCTCAAACAATCAGGATTTCCAAAAGCATCACCAGAAACCATCGCAATATTTCCTTGATTTAATAAATACATCGATAACTCGTAAGCATTATTAATCACAGTTGTTCCATCAGTTTTTCCAAAGAAGTAGGATACATCGGGGAAAACGTAAAAAGCACCTTTTGGTATATTTAATTTTAAACCAGGAATTTCATTCATTAACTTTAAAACCAAATCTCTACGCGTTTTAAATGCTTCTTTCATAGGTGAGATTATAATGGGATCTGCTTCTAAGGCTGCTTGTGCTGCTTTTTGAGCGATACTACAAGTTCCTGATGTAAACTGTCCTTGCATTTTAGTGCAAGCATCGGCTATCCATTTTGGGGCTCCAATGTACCCAATACGCCAACCAGTCATTGCAAATCCTTTTGAAACGCCATTTACTGTAACTACTTGGTCTTTGATGAAATCAAATTGAGCAATACTATGATGCTTATCTAAGAAGTTAATATGCTCATAAATTTCATCAGAAACAATAATAATATTAGGATGTTTAGAGATTAGTTTGGCAATATCATGTAATTCAATATCTGTATAAACTGAGCCGCTTGGATTGCAGGGAGAACTAAACCACAACATTCTTGTTTTTGAATTAATCGCTTTTTCTAATTGACTTACGGTTACTTTAAAATCATTTTCGATGCGAGTGGTAATTGTTATAGGAGTAGCTTCAGCAATTTTTATCATATCGAGGTAGCTCACCCAATATGGTGATGGTATTATTACTTCATCACCTGGATTTAGCATAGTTAAAGCTAAATTGGTTAAGGAATGTTTTGCTCCTGTGGAAACTACAATTTGATCTGGAGAATAATCTAAGTTATTATCGCGTTTAAATTTACGAGAAATAGCTTGTCTTAGTTCCAAATAACCTGGTACAGGTGTATAATGTGTATAGTTTTCGTCAATAGCCTTTTTAGCAGCGTCTTTTATAAAATTAGGAGTGTCAAAATCAGGTTCTCCAATACTCAAACTAATAATATCTTTTCCTTGTGCAACTAGTTCTCTACTAATTCTAGCCATTGCTAATGTTTGTGATTCACTTAGGCTATTTATTCTATCTGATAAAATTTGTTTCATATATAATATACAATAAGCGACAAAGCTAATAAAATTGTTATTATCAACTACAATATTTATCTAAATTTACAACCTGGATTTAGATTATAAATTTTAACTTTAATCAAGTTAAAATACTTATAATCAAGTTTATGGGTAACTATATCCTTTCAAGTATTTAAAAACATAAGTTTAATTAATATAAATTCAATTAGTAAATGCAACTTTTGAGGGAAGATTTACAAGTATAAAAACCAATATAATTATAACTCAAAAACACGATGTTGTTTAGTCGTTTTTTGATGAATTTACTACTTTATTTGGTAGTAAAAATGTAATAGATAGTATGGTTTAATAGTTTAGATATTAAAAATCAATTTTTCCTTTTGCTCGTATTGCTAATCCTTTAACTCCAAATAAAGAACCCACATCTTGATTATCGAGATAAGTAAATCGTTGAATTAAGTCAACTCTAAATACTTTAAATATATTAGAAACACCTACACTTGCCTCAAGGTAAGGTATTCCATTTACAAATTGGTAGGTTATGGATTCGTTTTTCTCATTTACAGGAAACAAAAATACATCTTTTTGAGTATCGGGATTGTTTTCATTGGTTAAACGACCGTAAAGTAATTTTAATGAAGCAATTTCTCTAAATTTCAATCGTTTAAATAATGGTATTCTATTAAAAATAGCTCCATTAAAGTTGTGTGTAATTTTTAAACTAGCATATTCATCACTCATAAATTCCATAAAATTCATAAGGTTAAAAGCATTTTCCTGTAAAAAGTAGGATTGGTTGGCAACAGGTAAATTAAGTAGTGGAAATGGCACTTTTCCAAATATTTTTCCAGCTTCTAATTCAACATCACTAATACCAGCAATAGATAAATAAAATCGTTTAAAAATATTGACGCTCAATCTGTTATAATTAATGTCGCCATTAATAAAATCACTTATTCCTTTGGTATACCTAAGTTGAAAAATTGGGTATTTATTGAACAAGGGAAGTCTAAAATTCTTTCCTTGATAAAATTGTTCGTTAGGAGCAAAACGCAGATTTACACTAAAATTATCAATTTTAATATCATGAATAGGTGCCCTATAATTGGTATCACTACTCATAAAATTTAATATACCAAGTGGTCGTTGAATTTTGTTTTCATAAATAAAATTATACGAAAATCCACTCGTGCTTTCATGAATATAGTCTATTGTATAAGTGTCTGAAAATAACATTCTATTAGAATTACCTCGTCTAAATGACAATAAAAAGTTCCCATCATTTACGAATTGTAAATCCTGACCTGGAAAACTCGTTTCGTGTTGATATGAGGTGGATATCTTATGCTGAGGGTTCGTTAAATAATTTTTATGAAATGAATACGTGTACCCCCCCATGTACTTAAATTCCTTATCCCCAAAACCAAATGCCAAATAGGATTCGAACATCATGTTCGGGATAAATTTCGGTGTAGTTCTAAAACCACCTCGCAACCTAAATCCTTCAACATCATTAAAGCTATAAAATGTTCCAACAGGACCAATTTCAATTTTACCTATGGGTTGCCATCCAGTAATGAATAAAAATGCAACATCCATAAAGCGTTTAAATGTTTTAATGTGTTGAATGCTATCTATCATCACATAGACACTTTTTTCACTTTTTGTAAGGGTATCAGGTCTGGCATCAGTCCAAAACGAATCATTTTTTAAAGTGTTATTTTCTACCTTAATAACTTTTTCTAAAGGGTTGTAAATGCTATCTGGTTGTGGGTTGTCAAAGATAATATTGTTGTAGAACACTGTTTTTTTTCCAAAGAAACCTCTGCTTTTTTTAGTAAAATTGTAATCAATAATTAAGTTTTCTTTTGTAACCATCCATACACTATCATTTTTAAATGGAGAAAACTCTTGTTCTAAGCTTAGGTCTTTAACAAAGTTTACGTTAATTTGTTTAGGGACACTTAAGTTTACTTTAGTTATACTAAAAGTGGTATCGTTTTTTATAAACAAATTTCCAATAAAAGCAAATCCTGATGTATTTCGTGGTGTAAACGCTAAATTAATCGTTGAAATTCCATTAATTTCGGTGGTATCAATAATAAAATATTTATAAATAGTAGTTGCAATATTTGAAATTGGACTTGTGAATTGGTTCGACAATAAACTTATATCATTATCGTATATATCAATATTTTGATACAGTTTATCAATTAAAAACGACATACCATCTTCATCAACATAGCCTTCAAATCCAGTTTGTTTAACTCCATTAATATACTCTTTTTCAGTTTTTGGATTTTTTTTATAAAAAATATTACTAGCAGTTTCTCTAAGATAAATAGGTAAGTAGGGTTTTCCATTAACTTCAGAGGTATCAATGTTGTCAATTACGACTTGGAAATGTTTTTTAAGCCAACCTTGATTTAAAAATTTTTCAGTGATATTGTTTAAATCAATTTCTACCTTTTCATATTTATCGTATTGATAAAAATTCATGGTTTGTTTTCGGTTTTGATTTTTATGGTCAATAACTTGTTTGATTAAATCAACTGCGGGATTATTTTTATTATGATATTTCTGTTTTTCACCAACTACAGTAAACTCTTGCATGGTAATACTTGATTCTTTCAGAAAAAAATTAATGGTTTGTGATTTTCCTTTTTGAACCCGAGCAGTATCAGCTTTATAACTAATAAACGATGCAAGTATTTTAGTGGTTGCCCATTGTGTTTCTAGGTAATAATTTCCATCAAAATCGGTGGTTGTGCCAATGTTAGCTCCAACAAAGACAATGTTAACGAATGGCATTGGTTGTTTTGTGGTTGCATCAATAACTTTACCTTTAATTTTGGTGAGTTCTTGGGTTACTCCTAAAAATGAAAATAGAAGTAAAAACAATAAAAGGATATAATTCTTTTTGTGGTGCATTAATTATAACTGTTTTCACACAAGTTTTTTGTAAGATACCAAAAGTAAATAAATAAGATTAAATATTTGAACTCAATAAAAATTGAGTTATTTCCAGTTGAATGTTGCAAAAATATGTTCAATATCTTTTTTCACAAAATCTAGAACTGGCTGAATAGAATCTTGATTTGGAACCGTATTAAAGTATAATGAACCTCTCAAAAAATGATTTGTACTATCCGTAAGGTGAAATTGATATTCTGATGCAGCATCGCCTTTTATATCATAAATCAATCCATATAATTTTTTTTCTGGCTGATTAATAATAATTTGTTCTATATCGGTAGCTTTAACGGTATGTTTAAACGCAAGTGTTCTTGAATTTTCTATGAATGTATCTAGATTATTTTGAATGGGTTCGTAACTTAAATATAGTGTTGCTTTTAAGCTAGGAAATTCAACATTAAACCAACATTTATTCGTAAAATTTGGATTTCTAGATATGGTAGAATAAACAGGTTTTTCAAAGCTAAATGGGCAATCAGAATCAAACGTTTCATATTTTTTTTCAGGTAAATCTATTCTAAAATAGCCTTTTGGTTTGGGCGTGTACGATTCGTTATCACATGAAAATAGAATAAATATTAAGAGAACAATGGTTGCTTTTATGTACGTCATGGTTGATTAATAATTAACTTAACTCTTTTAATTCTTCTTTTATCAGACGCTTCAATAATAAAACTATAGTGATGAAAATTTATTTTTTCATTTTTTTGTGGAATTTTTCCTGAAATTTCAATAATCAAACCTGCAAGAGTTTCTGCTTCTTTTTTCATTTCATCAAGGATATCATCATCATTGAGGTTTAATATTTTACTTAAGTCAACAATTGATGTATTTCCTTCAAAAATATAAGTTGAATCATCTAATTTAGAATAAACAATATCTTCAGTATCAAATTCATCACTTATTTCACCTACAATTTCTTCAATAATATCTTCTAGCGATATTATTCCGGAAGTTCCTCCGTATTCGTCAACAATAATGGCTAGGTGTATTTTTTTTTCTTGAAATTCTTTTAACAAATCGTCTAATTTTTTGTTTTCAGGCACAAAGAAAGGTGCTCTTATTAATGAAAACCAATCAAAAATTTCACTATTATTCAGGTAAGGAATAATGTCTTTGACATAAAGAACTCCAACAATTTTATCAAAAGAACCTTCATATACAGGAATTCTAGAGTGTCCGCTTTCAATAATTGTTTTTACAACCTCATTAAATGCAGTATCTTTTTCGATTGAAACAACATTTACTCTAGCAGTCATTATTTCTTTAACGTTGGTTTCTCCAAATTTTACAATGCCTTTCAAAATTTGATGTTCTTGTTCATTAGAGTTAATATCGTTAGTTAAATCAATTGCATGCGATAATTCTTCAACGGAAACATCGTGAGTTTTTCGTTTAATTTTTTTGTCAATTATGTTGGTCGATAGTATTAATAAGTATGAAATAGGTTTAAAAATACTCATTAATATCGTTAATGGCTTGGCCATTATTAAGGAGATTTTTAGTGCATTTTTTGTAGCATAAA
Organism: Vicingus sp.; assembly: GCA_036171675.1. Classification (GTDB taxonomy): domain Bacteria; phylum Bacteroidota; class Bacteroidia; order Flavobacteriales_E; family Vicingaceae; genus Vicingus. Next base: position 15,810 of record JAVHRO010000125.1, read on the forward strand.
CTTTTGGAATAATTTCTCCGAATAATAAAATAACGAAAGTTATTCCAATCGCTTGAACCGCAAAAGAAAACCATTCAGGCACAATAGAAAAGTTAAATAAATTATTTACGGTAAGGGTAGAGATAAGTACTATACCAATATTTACACTATTATTTGCAATTAAGAGTGTTGCAAGTAAATATTTTGATTCGTTTAATAACGATTGAATTTGATTAAATTCCTTATCATCGGTGTTGTCAATTTTTTCTAATTCACTAGGTTTTAATGAAAAAAGTGCAACTTCTGATGCAGAAAATAATGCAGAGAAGAACAATAAAATGATTATAACAAAAATGTTAATTAGGATTTCTACCGTAAACTGATTGGTAAAATTGTTAAGCAGCATTAATGTAATCGGTAATGGATCGTCCAATTTTTGAATAAATTAGTTTGAAATTAAAATGGTAAGTCGTCTTCCAAATTATTATTAAGCTCAACGTTTGGAGTTGTATTATTTGGTTGATTTGGTGATGATTCATTAGTATTGTTGTCGTCTTTTTTACCCAACATTTGCATGTTTTCGGCAACAATTTCTGTGGTGTACCTATTATTGCCATCTTTGTCTTGCCATTGTCGAGTTTTTAACTTGCCTTCAACATAAACTTGATTTCCTTTTTTTAAATACTTTTCAGCAATTTCAGCTAAACCTCTCCATACTACAACATTGTGCCATTCAGTAATGGTACGTTTTTCACCAGTTGTTTTATCTTTGTAATTTTCTGAAGTAGCTAAGGTAAAATTTGCAACTGCAGTTCCACCTTCGAGGTATCTAACTTCTGGGTCCTTACCTAAATTTCCTAATAGGATTACTTTGTTAATTCCTGCCATATGTTATTGAAAATAATAAGGATTCAAAAGTACAAATTTTAAAGAAAAGTTTTTATATAATTTTCTATCAATTTTGGGACTGCAAGTTGTTCCAAATTTTTCAACTCTAATAAAGTAGAATTGGGTATCTTAATATCAATAGCATTTTCAATCTTCCAAAATGTAGCGTAAATTTTTTGATGACTGAGTTGATGAACATATTCGGGTGATTTTGATATTCTAATTGACTTTGTTATCGTCCAGTTGTAATTTGTTTTTAATAAATTGGCAATTTCTTCAATACTAGACGTGGTTTCTATTAAAGGGAAATCAAACAAACCTTTCCAAATATCTTTATCATTTCTTTTATTGATCAAGATAAATTGATTACTAGTTATGACCAAATAATTAAAATAACGATTACGTTGTTTGGTTAATTTTTGCTTTTTAGGAAGCTCATTAATTTGGCTGTTATTAAATGCAAAACACTGATTTTGTAATGGACATTTACTGCAAGTTGGCAATTTTGGTTTACAGCAAATAGCTCCAAATTCCATAATAGCTTGATTATAAAGCGCAGGATTTTTTTTATCTAACAATTCCGTTGCTAGCTCCCTAATTATCTTTTTTCCAACGGCACCATCAATAAAATCAATCACGCCAAAAACACGAGATAATACTCTGATAACATTGCCATCAATAACAGGGTGGGGAAGGTTGTAGCAAAAAGAGGCAATTGCAGATGCGGTGTAATCACCAATTCCTTTCATTTTTATTAATTCATTGTAATTGGTTGGGAAAGTCGACTTGTGGTGTTTAACTATTTCATTTGCAGTAAAATAAATATTTCTTGCTCTTGAATAATACCCCAAACCCTGCCATAATTTTAACACATCTTCAATAGTTGCATTTGCTAAGTCTGAAATTGTTGGAAAATGATTAATAAAGTTCAGATAATAAGATAAACCTTGGTCAACCCTAGTTTGCTGTAAAATAATTTCGGAAAGCCAAATTTTGTATGGATTTTTGGTGTGCCTCCACGGTAAATCTCTTTTATTTTCAGCATACCATTGAACTAAAATGTTTGAAAAATCCATGTTTAAATAAATTTTAATCGAAAAATATCGGTTTTTGAGCTAAAATTAGATATTGTTTTATTTAGTGTTAATTAAAACTTGTATATTTGCACCCCTCAAAAAGATAATTAATTGAAATTTAAATAGTTAAAAGTATTTTAAAATGACAAAAGCGGATATAGTAACAAAAATCTCAGAAAAAACAGGTATAGAGAAATTAGCAGTTCAAAGAACTGTTGAGGAATTCATGAAAGAAGTAAGAAAATCTCTTGAAGGAGGTAAAAACGTTTATCTTAGAGGGTTTGGAAGTTTTGTGGTGAAAAAGAGAGCTCAAAAAACTGGAAGAAATATTTCAAAAAATACAACTATCATTATTCCTGAACATTTTATTCCTTCATTTAAACCTTCAAAATCATTTACTGACAAGGTTAAAAAAGCAGTAAAGAAATAATTAATTTAGATATTTAATCACTTAAAATAAAACATTATGCCAAGCGGAAAGAAAAGAAAAAGACATAAAATGGCTACGCACAAGCGTAAAAAAAGACTAAGAAAAAATAGACACAAAAAGAAAAAATAATTCTTTTGATACCTTTTAGTAGTTTAGTACTAAAACCTATTCGTATTTTATTTTTTAATTAAACCCGAAACCTTTTAAGATTTCTTAAAGGGTGTTCGTGTTTTTGTACAAAAAAACTTTTAAATGAGTGTAGAGTTAATTATAGATTCTTCACCCGATGAAGTTATTATTGCCATTCTAAGTGAGGGAAAGTTACTTGAAATTCATAAGGAAAAAAACAATAATAATTTTTCGGTTGGCGACATATATCTAGCTAAGGTTAAAAAAATAATGCCTGGCTTAAATGCGACTTTTGTTAACGTTGGTTACGAAAAAGATGCATTTTTACATTACTTGGATTTAGGTCCAAATTTTAATTCTTTTGTAAAATATACAAGAGGTGTCGCTGGGGGTACATTAAATTCATCTGCTTTAGATTTTAAATTTGAACCTGAAATTGAAAAAGCAGGTAAAATTGAAAAGGCGTTAAAAACTAACGACCAAATTTTAGTTCAAATTGCCAAAGAGCCTATTTCTACTAAAGGTCCACGATTAAGTTCTGAAATTTCAATTGCAGGTAGGTATCTAGTTTTAGTTCCTTTTTCAGATAAAGTTTCAGTTTCTCAAAAAATTAAAGATAGCGAAGAACGAGACCGATTAATAAAATTAATTAAAAGCATTAAACCAAAGGGCTTTGGTGTAATTATTAGAACGGTTGCAAAGAACAAGAAAATTGCCGATTTGCATGCCGATATGCTTGATTTATCTAGTAAATGGGACATTTGTTTTAATGCTTTAAAAAATGCTCATGCTCCAAAAAAAGTTTTAGGAGAATTAGATCGGACATCTGCTTTACTAAGAGATTTATTGAATAATGATTTTAATAGTATTACGGTTAACGATGTTACCCTTCATAACGAACTTAAGACTTATTTACATACTATTGCACCAGATAAAGAAAAGATTATAAAACTATACACTGGTAAATTGCCTATTTTCGACAATTTTGGAGTTGAAAAACAAATAAAATCATTATTTGGTAGAAATGTTACTCTAAAATCGGGGATTTATCTTATAATTGAACACACAGAAGCCTTACACGTTATAGATATTAATAGCGGACAAAGAGGAAAAAGAAAAGATAGTACACAAGAACAAAATGCCCTAGAAGTTAATTTAGAGGCAGCCGAAGAAGTTGCTCGTCAGCTGCGATTAAGAGATATGGGTGGAATTGTTGTGGTTGATTTTATTGATATGAAAGAAGCTGAAAACAGACATCTTTTGTATGAAAAAATGAAAGAATATATGAAGGATGATAGGGCAAAACATAATATTTTGCCTCCTAGTAAATTCGGTCTAGTTCAAATCACTCGTCAGCGAGTTCGACCAGAAATGGAAATTAAAACATCAGAGAAATGTCCATCTTGTGGTGGTAGTGGAGAAGTCCACTCTACTTTGCTTTTGGTTGATGAAATTGAGAATAGCATTCGTTATATAACTCAACAACTTAATATTAAAAAACTTAAAATTAATGTGCATCCTTTTACTGAGGCATATATTAATAAAAGGAAAGGTTGGTTTTCATCATTAAGAAAAGAATGGGAAAAGAAATTTGCTTGTAGTTTGATAATAATACCAATAACTTCTTATAATTTTTTAGCCTATAAATTTTTTGATGAGAAAGAAGATCAGATAATCTTCTAATTATTTATATCTCTTGCTGAAATTGAACCATTTTTATGGCAGTAATCGCTGCTTCATCACCTTTATTACCATATTTACCACCAGATCGGTCAATAGCTTGTTGTAGTGTGTTGTCTGTTAATACGCCAAAAATTACTGGAACATTGTATAATAAGGCTACATCTTTAATCCCCAAAGCGGTTGCTTGACAAACAAAATCAAAATGTCTTGTGTCGCCCTGAATAATGCTACCTATACAAATAACTGCCTGAACATCAGTTTTTTCAATAAGAGTTTGTGCGGCAACAGGCAATTCAAAACTGCCGGGGACATATTTTACAATGATATTTTTTTTAAGAGCACCATGTTTTATTAATGTGTCGTATGCTCCTTTAAGGAGGTTAGAGGTAATATTGATATTCCATTCGGCGACTACAATACCAAAATGCATTTTTTTTGCATTAGGAACAGATTTTAAATCGTAATCAGATAAATTTTTATTTGCTGTAGCCATATTAAAATATTGAATACTAATTGCTAAATATTTATAACTCTACATTCAACATTTTAAATTTCTATTTAAGTGCCTCAGCTCTAGCTAAATACTTTTCAATGGTTCTACCTTCACTAGATTCGATATAATCTTTTTTGATAGTGCTATATTTCTCGTATGCTTTAGCATAATTACCTTGTTCTTCATAAACTATGCCTGCCTTAAACAAATACATTGGAGTAGTTAATTCATTTTCATTTTTAGAAGCAGCTTTTTCGTAGTAATTAATTGCTTCGTCAAGTTGATTTAATTCAACGTTTGCATCTCCAATAGCTCCAATAGCTATTGAACTTACCATAATATCGCTAGAACTAAAACTTTCTAATTGGTCAATTGCATCTTGATATTTACCTGTTTTTAAATAGGATAATCCTAAGTAGTAATGGGCTAGATTCGCTGATTTAGTTCCATTATATTCTTCAATAATGTCAACAAAGCCGTAATTGCTACCATCACCATTAATTGCTTTGTCTAGTGAATCTTTCTCAAAATATTTTTCAGCCATAAACATTGAAGATTGAGCTTCTATTTCCATAGGAGCTATATACATTTTAGTGTAGGCAAAATATAAACCAATAACAACAATAATTCCCCCTAATATTATTGAAAGCATTTTTTTGTTGTTTTCAATAAAATGTTCAGTTTTACTATAAACTTCTTGAACATCAACAATTAATTCTTCTTTTTTATCTTCAACTTTTTTACTCATTTTTTTTGGCTTAAATTATAATAAGATTGCAAAAATAGTTTTTTTTTAAAATGAATAGCATTTTTATTCATAAATCTATTCATCTTAATACATTTGTAGTATGATATTAAAAAAGCTTTCGATATTAAATTTTAAAAACATAGGTGAATTAAGTATTGAATTGTCGGATTATGTAAATTGTTTTTTAGGTAATAATGGCGAAGGTAAAACCAATATTTTAGATGCCATTTATCATCTTTCTTTTTGTAAAAGTTATTTTAATTCTCTTGATAATCTGAATATTAATCACAATCAAGATTTTTTTGTACTTGAAGGATGTTACCTTCAAAATGAGCAGGAAGACAAGGTGTATTGTGGCTTAAAACGTAACCTTAAAAAAGTGGTTAAGTTGAATAAAAAAAGTTACGAACGATTGGCTGATCATATTGGAAAAATTCCGTTGGTAATGATTTCACCTATTGATATTTTATTAATAATTGAAGGAAGTGAAATTAGGAGGAAATTTATTGATGGCATCGTTTCTCAATACGATTCGTTATATCTTAAAAATCTATTGCAATATAATAAAGCACTACATCATCGAAATTTATTGCTCAAATCGTTTTGGTTAAATCGTAATTTTGATAAAGATTCAATAGAAGTATGGGATGACCAGCTAATTAAATATGGATTACAAATTTTTGAATCGAGAAAAAAATTTGTTGAAAATTTTACGCCAATTTTTCAGAAATATTACTCGTTATTAAGCAATGATTTTGAAAAAATTACGTTAAAATACGTTTCTCAGTTGCATGATGGTGATTTTGGTGAAATTCTTTTAACAAATTTAGACAAAGATAAAACCACTCATTATTGCAATTTTGGTATTCATAAAGATGATTTAGAATTTTTAATAGGAGAATTCCCATTGAAAAAATTTGGTTCTCAAGGTCAGCAAAAAACCTATTTACTTGCTTTAAAACTTGCACAAGCCGAATTAATAAAAAATATTAGCAAAAAAAAGGTAATTTTTTTGCTGGATGATATCTTTGATAAACTAGATGATAGAAGAATGAAACAACTCTTAAATATTGTTGGAAATGGCGAGTTTGGACAAATTTTTATTACAGATACTAGTTTAAATAGAATTCCAGCGATTTTAACACAAGAAAATATTACCTTTAAGGCGTTTAAAATTGAAAAAGGAACTGCAACGAATGTCTGAACAACAACCATTAAAAAAATTAATAGACAAGTTGCTAAGGTCTTATGGCTATCAGGATCAATTAGATGAATTAGATTTAATTTCGGCGTATGAAGAATTGGTGGGTAAGATGTATTGCAAACACACAAAAAGTATTAATTTTAAAAATAAAATTCTTTATATAAAGCTTGATTCTGCAGCATTAAAGCAAGAATTAAGTTATAAAAAAGAAGAAATTATTACCAGTTTAAATCATAAATTGGGTAGAAGAATTATCGAACAATTAGATATTAAATAACTTGAGTCCAGTTAAAAATATACAACTTAGAATTGGTAGGTATTCCTTAAATAAGGAGAAAAAAAAATTAAAACGAAAAACCATTTCGTGTAATTTAGCTTCGGCGGTTAGTGTTGGTATTTTATATAATGCTACTACTAGAGAAAATGGGGAGTTAATTAAAAATTTACTAATTTCATTAAAACAACTAAAAAAAGATGTTTTGGCATTAGGTTATGTCAATTTAAAAGATTCATCTGATGTTTTTAAACCTCACATTAATTATGCATATTTTGATAATAAATGTCTTTCAAAAACTAAGATTCCTAAGAGTATTGATGTTAATAGTTTTATTGAAAAACCATTTAATTTATTGTTGGATTTAAATCTTGATGATGATTTTCCATTAGAATATATATCGACCTTATCGCATGCAACATTTAAGGTTGGGTCTACTGGCTCGTATCGCGATGAAGTTTGTGATTTAACCATTAATATTTCCGAAAAAAAAGAGCTGAAGTATTTAGTAAACCAGATGCTACATTATTTAAACCTGATTAAGCATTGAAATGAGTTGCTTTAAATTTATTGGTTGTAACACACTTGTTTCAAATCAAATTAGTTGAAGTATTTTTCCAACATAACCAACAAATCTGAGTTTAACAAAAATGTTTTTACTCTATTTACAGGGCAAATTATTGTTCAGGCATTATCGTTTTTCGTTGGGTTTATTATTACACGATTATATCTTCCTGAACAAATAGGCGTATATTCTTTATTTGTTGGAATTACAACCATTTTAACAATAGTTTCAACCGGTAGATACGATACAGCTATGGTTGTAGAGGAAAATAATAAAAAAGTAAAATCATTATTTATTTTATCATTACTGGTTAGTTCTATCTTTAGCATTTTATTATTTATTGGTTTATATTTTTTCTCGACTCCGTTACTAGAATTTTTTAAAATTGATAGCCTTGGAAAATGGGTATTGTTAGTGCCATTTGCTGTACTAATTGGAAGTATTATTAACTCAGCCCAAAGTTTTTTTAACAAATATGCTTCATACCGCATTATTAAAAATTCTGACATTATAAAATCGGTGTTCAATTCCGTATGGTCGGTTGGATTGGGACTTGCAAAAATTTTAGGTGGAGGATTGATTTGGGCCAATTTAATAGGAAATCTTTTTTCGATGTTTTCACTAATTTATAAGTTACCAGAAAATTTTTGGACTGATGTTAAATCTTGTTTTTCAAAACAACAACTTTTTGTGGTAGCACGTAAGTATAAAAATTATTTAACTTCCTACACGCTATCAGGCTTGTTAAATACCTTTGTTACAAATGGTACACCTATAATTATTGTTTATTTTTTTAGTGAGAAAATTGCGGGATATTATTTTATGGCAGAAAAAGTAATTAGCATTCCTATCGGATTAATAGTGGCTTCTATCTCAAGAGTTTTTTTTCAACGAGCAAGTGAGCTGTATCGAGAAGACAAATCCAAATTTTTAACACTTACCATGAGTATTCAAAAAAAGATGATTGCTTTTTTATTCCCATTTTTAATTTTTCTTTCCATTTTAGCTCCCTACTTTTTCAAACTGTTTGGAGAAGGGTGGGGGTACGCTGGTGAAATGGTAAAATATTTTTCGATATTAATATTCTTTAATAATATAGTTTCACCAGTAGGTTCAATTTCCAATGTAATCAATCGACTTGATGTGTTACTATATTTTAATATAAGTATAGCAGTATTAAGGGTATTAACGTTTTATATTGGTAGTTTATATTTTAACTTTGAATATTCCCTTTTATTTTCATCAATTGTTATTTCAATTTGTTATTTAACTTTGGATAAGGTTTTAAAAAATATTATAAGAAAAGAAATTAGTATAGTTTAATTACTCAAGCCAAATTAAAAACAACATAATATCTAATTAGTTACCTATGAAAACGATATTAAAACAGTGTATTTACCCGTTTATTTATGTTGGAATGAAACTCCTATTTCCAAAATTTAAAAATAAGGAATACTACACCTTTCGAATATTGTTATTGGGGATTCGGCAAAAAATGATTGGATTAAATAAATCTGTTTCTTGGCCTGTTCATAATAGTTCTGTGGTACTATCACCCGAAAAAATTTCACCTGGGACAAAGTCTCCAGGTATTTCAATCTCTTGCTATATTGATGGTCGAAATGGTATTGAAATGGGCTCTAATGTATGGATAGGTCCGAGAGTTTCCATTATTAGTATGAATCATGATATGAATAATTACACAAAATATGTTTCGAATAATCCAATCAAGATTGGAAATAACTGTCTTTTAACCTCTAACTGTGTTATTTTACCAGGTGTTGAGTTAGGGGAACATACCGTAGTTGCTGCTGGATCGGTAGTTAATAAATCTTTTTTAGAAGGCAATCAAATATTAGCAGGAAATCCTGCTGTTGTGGTTAAGAAATTAAATAAATATGAATAAAAAAGGAGGCAACGCCTCCTTTTTTATTCATCTAACTTCAATGATGATTAGGTTTGCATACCACCACAAACGTTTAAAGTTTGTCCGGTTACATAAAGCGATAAATCGGAGGCCAAGAACAATGTTGCATTGGCAACGTCTTCTGGCGTGCCTGGTCTTTTCATTGGTATATCTTCAATCCAACCTTTCATAATGTCTTGGTTGAGTTGTGCAGTCATTTCAGTTTCAATAAAACCAGGGCAAATGGCATTACAACGAATGTTTCTCGAACCAATTTCCTGAGCGATAGATTTAGTAAAACCAATAATTCCTGCTTTAGAAGCCGCGTAGTTAGATTGACCGGCGTTACCTTCAATACCTACCACCGAACTCATGTTTATGATAGAGCCAGAACGCTGTCCCAACAAAGTTTTTAAAGCAGCTTTGGTAATGTTAAATACCGATTTAAGGTTGGTGTTTATTACATCGTCCCAGTTTTCTTCACTCATCCTCATCAATAAACCATCTCTGGTAATTCCGGCGTTGTTCACAATTACATCAATTCTTCCAAAATCGGCAACCACAGCAGTAATAAATTCTTCGGCTTGTTTTAAATTAGCAGCATTCGATTTATATCCTTTTGCTTTCACACCATAACTAGTCAGTAGTTTTTCTACTTCTTTGGCTTGTTCATCCGAAGAAACATACGTAAAAGCTATTTGAGCACCATGTTTTGCAAACACTTCTGCAATTCCTTTTCCAATACCTCTAGTGGCACCAGTAATGATAGCTACTTTACCTTCTAATAATTTCATAGTTTATAGTTAAAAGAGCCCCTCCTAACTTTCCGTTAGCTGAAGGAGAGTTAATGCCATCCACAATTACTAAACTGGATAGTTATTTCTCCTTCTGGAGGGTTGGTGTGGGCTTATTATTTAAGCTGTAACGTTCATTAGTTTAGCCATAGCTTCACCTATAGTAGCGGGAGAATCAACAACCGTAATTCCACATTCTCTCATAATTCTTTTTTTAGCTTGAGCAGTATCGTTAACTCCGCCAACAATTGCACCAGCATGTCCCATTGTTCTTCCTGCTGGAGCAGTTTCACCAGCAATAAAACCAACTACAGGTTTCGTACCGTTTGCTTTAATCCAAGCAGCAGCTTTTGCTTCTAAATTTCCACCTATTTCACCAATCATAACTATACCATCAGTCTCTGGATCTTTCATAAATAATTCTATTGCATCTTGGGTTGTTGTTCCAATAATTGGATCACCACCAATTCCAATCGCAGTAGAAACCCCTAAACCAGCTTTTACTACTTGGTCGGCAGCTTCATAAGTTAATGTTCCTGATTTTGAAATGATACCAATTCTACCTTTTTTGAAAACAAATCCTGGCATAATACCTATTTTTGCTTCACCTGCACTAATTATACCAGGGCAGTTTGGACCTATTAATCTACACTCTTTTGATTTTAAATATTCTTTTACAGGAATCATGTCTTTCACAGGGATTCCTTCGGTAATACAAACAATAACTTTAATTCCTGCGTCAGCAGCTTCTATAATTGCATCGGCAGCAAAAGCTGGTGGTACAAAAATAATAGAAACATCTGCTCCAGTTTTTTTAACTGCATCAGTAACGGTATTAAAAACTGGTTTATCTAAATGAGTTGATCCTCCTTTTCCAGGAGTTACTCCACCAACAACATTAGTTCCGTATTCAATCATTTGACTAGCATGGAAAGTTCCTTCTCCACCTGTAAATCCTTGAACAATTACTTTTGAATTTTTATTTACTAATATACTCATGACAATAATTTTATGATGTGAATTTTAAGATTTTCAAAGGTAGAATTTTAAAATTAAAAATTACAATGGATTTGATATTTTATTAGTCTCTTCTCCCCAACAATGAAACATAATACATTAATGTTGCCAACGAGCCAATTGCAGCAACAACATAAGTGGAAGCAGCCCATTTCAACGCATCTTTTGCATTATCGTATTCCGATGAGTTAACAATACCGTTGGTTCTTATCCATATTAATGCACGATTACTGGCATCAAATTCTACAGGAAGAGTTACAAAACTAAAAAGAGTAAGCACGCTATATGCTGCAATAATTACATATAAAATCATATCAAAAGGTAAGGCACTGTATAAAAAGTATCCTCCAAAAATGCTTATCATTACAATAATGTTGATGATTTTACCGCTTGCATTTTGTATAGGCACTAATGCAGTTCTGAGTTGTAACATACTATAAGATGTTGCATGTTGAACTGCATGCCCACATTCGTGAGCTGCAATGGCAGCAGCAGCAGCATTTCTTCCTTCGTACACTTCTGGACTTAAATTTACTGTTTTATTCATAGGATTGTAATGGTCGGTAAGTTTACCTTCAACAGATTCAACGGTTACGTCATAAATACCATGTTGTTTAAGCATTTTTTCAGCGATTTCTTTACCACTTAAATTAGAGGAAAGGGGCATTTTTGCATATTTTTTAAATTTTGATTTTAGTATTTGACTAATGGCTAAGCCTATTAGCATAAAAACTATTCCGATTATAAATATTGGGCTGGTAAACATATTGGTTAAGATTTTTGATTTACGATTTTTGATTTACGATTTTGTAGACTGAGAACTGAGAACTGAGAACTGAGAACTGATAAAGTGTGAACATTTTTAAGATAGTTTGTGCGAAATTAAAGCAATAAATTCTTTCCTTGTACTGTCTTTTTCGAAGGCTCCAGTAAAAGATGATGTTGTTGTAGTAGAATTTTGTTTTTGAATTCCACGCATTTGCATACACATATGTTGTGCTTCAATAACTACAGCAACGCCAAGTGGTTTAAGTGTTTCTTGAATACATTCTTTTATTTGGTCGGTTAAACGTTCTTGAACTTGCAACCGTCGTGCGAAAGCATCAACTATTCTAGGTATTTTACTCAACCCAACAATATGACCATTTGGAATGTAAGCAATGTGAGCTTTTCCAAAAAAAGGTAACATGTGGTGTTCACACATGGAATAAATCTCAATGTCTTTTACAATCACCATTTGACTGTGGTCTTCTTTAAACATGGCTGATTTTAAAATTTCTGAAGGATTTAAATCGTAACCGTGTGTTAAATATTGCATGGCTTTTGCAACTCTTTCAGGAGTTTTTTCTAAACCTTCTCGATGAACATCTTCGCCTAAATCTTCAATTATTTTAGAATAATGTTGTGAGATACGTGATACTTTTTCTTCGTTGTATTGTTCTATTTTTTCGTAACCATCCATATTATTCTCTGTCATCATTTTTTTGTTTAATTCAGTCATAGTTGTTTAATTTCCAAAGTATTCTACCGAATTATTTTCGGTTTCAACTACTTTAACACAATGTAAAGTACAGTTTAATTTTAAAACATCGTTTTCTATTTCTTTCCAGATAGCAACAGCAATATTCTCGGAAGTGGGTAGTTGCTCTTTCATAAAAGGCACTTCCAAATTTAAATTTTTATGGTCGGCTTTATCAATAATTTTTTTTCTAACAATTTCGCTCAGTTGTTTAAGGTTAATTACAAATCCTGTTACTGGGTTGGGCTCGCCTTTTATGGTTACAAAAAGTTCGTAATTGTGTCCGTGCCAGTTTGGGTTAGAACATTTTCCAAAAACCTCAAAATTTTTGTCGTCAGTCCATTCAGATTTGAATAGTCGATGAGCAGCATTAAATCGTTCTCTTCTTGTTAAAAATACCATAACACAAATTTACAGTTAAATGTAATTTAAAGGTTTATAAAAAATGTTAAATTATTGTTGCCTTTCCAACACCTCTAGATACAACTCTTCAACTTTTTTTCTTGCCCAAGGAGTTTGACGAAGAAATTTTAAACTAGATTTAATACTTGGTTTATTTTTAAAACAATTGATATTGATATGAAAACCTAATTTATCCCAGCCATAATAATCAACCAAATAGTTAAGCATTATTTCTAAGGTTTTTCCATGAAGAGGATTGTTTGGCTGTGTCATGTTAACTTAATAGAATTAGTGGGAATCATAAGCTTTTTTACCATTGATGAGCTTGCTCATCGAACCATTTTCCTTGACAACGCAACACTTGTTCAATCACGTCTCGAACACAGCCTCTTCCACCATTTTTATAAGAAATGTAATGTGATATATTTTTTATTTCAATAGCTGCATTTTTTGGACAAGTAGCCACTCCACTTTGTAACATTACCTGATAATCGGGTATGTCATCACCCATGTATAGAACTTGTTCATTATTAATATGTTTAGATTTCAAGTAATTTTCGAAAATTTCAATTTTATTACTTGCTTTTAAAAAAACGTCGGTAATTCCTAAACCAGTAAACCTTAAACGAACAGATTCAGAAGTTCCACCAGAAATGATTGCAATGTTATATCCTTTTTTTACCGCATATTGCAAGGCATAACCATCTTTAATGTTCATTCTTCTTAATTGATCACCATCGGGTAGTGTAGTTACCATTCCATCGCTTAAAACGCCATCGACATCGAAAATAAAGGTAGTTATTTTTGGTAAAAGCTCTTTAAAATTACTCATTTGGTTTTTTGTATATTTTCTGTAATTAATTGATAAATATCTTGGTAGTTTTTATGGTTTTCTAAAAGTTGTAACTGTTTTTTTATGGTAGTTATATCATTACGTTTCGCAGGTCCAGTTTGAACTTCTAAAGGACTTTGATTTATAATTTTGTTAGCAGTTTCAATAATTAGGGGTTTGAGGATGTCGAAATTAACATGGTTTTGATTGCACAAGTCGTTGGCAATTTGATACATGTAATTACTGAAATTGCAAGCAAAAACTGCAGACAAATGAAGTGATTTACGTTGTTCTGAATTTACTTCGTATACTTTTTCTGAAATTACTTCAGCCAAATTGATTAATAAGGCAAGATTATTTATTGAGTTAGCTTCAACACAAATAGGAACTGTTGTTAGGTCGACTGGAATTTTTTTGCTAAAAGTTTGTAATGGATAAAAAATTCCATACTGTTGAAAACCACTGCGTCGAAAAAGATTTAAAGGTACACTTCCTGAAGTGTGAACAATCAACTTGTCTCTAAAAGGTACTTGGTCAATAATTTTTTCAACTAAATCATCTGGAACAGCAATAATATATAAGTCAGCGTTTGGTGAAAGTCGGGATAGCAAATCTATAGGTTGAGCATTAACTTTTTTTGCCAAAGAATTGGCATTTTTAAATGATTTGCTATAAACTTGTTTAATAGAAATGTTAGAATTAAAAAAAGCATTTGCTAAATGTGTAGCCACATTTCCTGAACCAATAAAACTAATCGTTTTGCTATTACCCAATTATAAAAAATTAACATTTGTGTGTATCAAAATTAGTTAATTTTGTAGTGAAAACTTATTAAAACCTAATTTAAAAACTCATGTTAAAAACATTTAAAGATATATTTTTCTCAACCAAATTAACAGCTGTATTATTGTTTGTATTTGGTATAGCAATTGGTGCAGCTACATTTATTGAAAACGATTTTGGAACACCAGCAGCAAAATACTTAGTTTTTAATACACGTTGGTTGGAAATGATTATGGTATTGTTGGCGGTTAATTTATTGGGTAATATTTTTAAATACAAAATGTACCAAAAATCTAAGTTAACCACTTTTACCTATCACATTGCCCTAATCATTATTTTAATTGGAGCGGGTATTACAAGATACATTGGTTTTGAAGGAATGATGCATATTCGTCAAGGAGAGCAGTCCAATGTTATTGTTTCTGGCGATGCTTATTTGCAATGTAGTGTAGACGATCAAAAAATGCAATACAGTTTTGATAAACTCTTGTTTTTAAATCCGTTGCGAAACGAAAAATTTAATGTCGATTTCAATTTTGAGGGTAAAGATATAATTGTAAAATATAAAGATTTTATTGCTAATTCGGTGGATACGGTTGTTTCTGTTGCGCATGGTAAAAAAATGCTAGAAATAGTTACTGTGGGACAAGGAGGAAGGGTTTCTAAGTTCATAACCAATGGAGAAACCAGTATGTTTGGAGATGTACTCGTATCATTTAACGATGATAAATTATCGGAAGCAGTAAAAATTGATGAAGTAGATGGTAAATTAATGGTGATGTCGCCCTATGATATTCAATATTTAAGTATGGATGATAAATCAACTGGAGTGTTGGTTAGGGATTCTGTGCACGAATTTAAAAATAGACGATTGTATACTATTGGAGGAGTTCAAATGGTATTAAAAGGACTTCATGAAAGTGTTGAAATAAGAAAAATTTCTGCTCCTAAAATGGTCAGTGGCGAAGATGCATTGACAATTGATGTAACGTGTAACAACCAAACCAAAGAAGTTACTTTATTTGGAGGTAAAGGGTATGTGTCTAAAAAAACGTTTTTTCAACTCGATGGATTAAATTTTGTGTTGGCCTATGGCTCCAAAAATATTGAAGTTCCTTTTGAACTAAGATTAGATAAATTTAAATTAGAAAAATACCCAGGTTCAATGAGTCCATCGTCATACGAAAGTGAAGTAACCCTTATAGATAATAAGGCTGGAGGAAAAACGTTTTCACAACGAATTTATATGAATCATGTTTTAGACTATGATGGTTATCGATTTTTTCAATCATCTTACGATCAAGACGAACAAGGAACGGTATTATCTGTAAATCATGATTTTTTAGGAACAGCAGTAACCTATGTTGGTTATTTGTTGCTTGCTTTAGGTATGCTTATGACTCTTTTTTCTGGAAAATCTAGATTTAATTCACTTAAAAATTCAATTAAAAAATTGAGAGCAAAACGAGAATCGATTACTATTTTACTGGCTTTATTTAGTTTTGGGGCACTCAATGCTCAAAACCATACAGGCCATTCGCAAAATGCGTTTGTGGAAATAAATAAAGAACATGCCGAAAAATTCGGAAGAATTCTTGTTCAAGATATTGGAGGTAGAGTTAAGCCATTACAAACTATGGCTTCAGAAGTATTAAGAAAAGTTACTCGTAAGGAAACTTTTAACAATTTAGATGCAAATCAAGTGTTCTTGAGTATGATGTATAATCCCATGTATTGGCAAGAACAACCTATGATTAAAGTAAATCATCCAGAATTAGCAGAAAAATTAAAGGCTGTTGATGGATATGCTGCATTTATGAATTTTTTTGACAAAGATTTTAATTACATATTGGCTAAAGATGCGGAAGTTGCTAATAGAAAAAAACCTGCTGAACGAACAAAATATGATAAAGAAGTTATCTCTGTTGATGAACGTGCTAACATTTGTTATATGGTATACCAAGGAGTTATGTTACGAATTTTTCCTAAAGCTAACGATGTAAATAATACTTGGTATTCAAGTACTGAATACAACGTATTTGAATCTGATGATTCATCTTTTGTTAAATCAGTTTTACCATTTTATTTCTCGGCAATCAATCAATCGTTCAATGAAAACAATTGGAATTCAGCCGATAGTGTTTTACAGTACATAGTTGATTATCAACATAAATTTGGTTCAGCTGTTATTCCGCCTCAATCAAAAATTGATACCGAAATTTTATACAATAAAATCAATATTTTTCAACGATTGTTTATGTATTATACATTTACGGGATTATTGATTTTACTCTTTTTATTTATGGATATTTTTAATTCCAAAAAATGGAAAAAGAAAGTGGTATCAGGGTTGTCTATCGTATTACTGGTGTTATTTATTAGTCACACTGTTGGGTTGGTAGCTCGTTGGTACATTTCCGGTCATGCACCATGGAGTAATGGATATGAATCTATGATTTACATTGCTTGGGCTACTGTTTTTGCTGGATTTATTTTTTCAAGAACTTCAAAAATGACCTTAGCTGCCACATCAATTCTTGCCGCACTTATTTTAATGGTTGCTCATTTGAATTGGCTTGATCCAGAAATTACGCCTTTAGTCCCTGTTTTAAAATCGTACTGGTTAATGATTCATGTTGCGGTTATTACAGGTAGTTATGGCTTCTTAGGTTTAGGAGCGTTACTTGGATTTATGAACCTGATACTGATGATTGTTCGAAATAAAAACAACAGTAATAGGGTAGAAGACACCATTAAAGAGTTAACCTATATCAACGAGATGACTTTAACGGCAGGATTATTTATGGCAACAGTGGGAACATTTTTAGGTGGAGTATGGGCTAACGAAAGCTGGGGTAGATATTGGGGATGGGATCCTAAAGAAACTTGGGCTTTAGTTATAGTGTTAATCTATGCTATGATTTTACATTTAAGATTTATACCTAAAGCCAATGGTAAGTATCTATTCAATTTAGTTTCGTTACTTGGATTTAGCTCGGTTATTATGACCTATTTTGGTGTAAACTATTATTTGTCTGGATTACATTCTTATGCTAAAGGCGATCCTGTTCCAATTCCAACATTTGTTCCAATTACAGCTGCCGTAATTCTGGTAATAGGGGTTATTGCATATTATAGGAACAGGGC
>JAVHRO010000126.1:0-33429 GCA_036171675.1 Vicingus sp.
GAAAAAACTCGAACTGACACCTTTTTTATTAAAAATTCTTCTAAATGCACAACGGTTGTCATTATTTTTTTATTAAAAACTAGATCCAATTGCATTTAGGATTATTTTAGGATAGAACACTAAAAGGGGGGTCGCTCAGATCTTATTATAAAGAATCATTCTAAATAATAAAAACATGACTTTTTACATGGTTTCAAGTTTTACAATGTATAAATTTGTCTTTTCAAAAAAATATTTATTAAATTAAAATTTATGAGTCAAGGATTTTCAAAATCTTCAATAGGAAGAAAAATTTTGATGGCCCTTTCAGGGTTCTTTTTGTTGTTATTTTTATTCCAACATTTCATCATTAATCTACTGTCGATAATAAGTGCCGATGCATTTAATGAGGTATCATTATTTATGGGAACTAACCCAGTTATTCAATTTGTTATACAACCCATTTTGTTGTTTGCAGTTGTTTTTCATTTAATTATGGGAATTACCTTAGAGCTTAAAAACAAAAGTACCCGACCAATTCAATATGCTATGAATAAGCCAAGCGAAAATTCTTCATGGATGAGTAGAAACATGGTTATAACTGGCATAATGGTTTTATTGTTTTTGGGTTTGCACTTTTACGATTTTTGGATTCCAGAAATTAAAACCAAATTTATTGAAGCTGATATGAGTGGCTTAAATGAAAGTGGTGGTTTACGTTTTCATGAAGAATTAGTTCAAAAATTTATTGATCCTATTAGAGTTGGATTATACATCTTGTCATTCGTTTTCTTATCGTTGCATTTACTACATGGTTTCCAATCAGCTTTTCAATCGGTTGGATTCAACCATCGAAAATACACTCCAATAATTAAAAAATTAGGTAATTTATATGCAATTATTATACCTCTTGGTTTTATAATTATTGCTCTAGTTCATTTTTTTAATCATTAACATTAATCTATTTTAAACATGTCGAAATTAGATTCAAAAACACCTGAAGGTCCATTAAAAGATAAATGGACAACTTATAAATCTCATTCCAATTTAGTTAATCCTTCTAATAGAAGAAAACTAGATGTTATTATTGTTGGAACTGGATTAGCTGGAGCAGCTGCTGCAGCAACCTTAGGAGAGGCTGGTTATAACGTAAAAGCATTTTACTTTCAAGATAGTCCTCGAAGAGCACATTCTATCGCAGCTCAAGGAGGAATCAACGCATCAAAAAATTATCAAAACGACAACGATAGTGATTATCGGTTGTTTTACGACACCATTAAAGGTGGTGATTACCGAGCAAGAGAAGCTAATGTTTATCGTTTGGCTGAGCTTAGTGGCAACATTATCGATCAATGTGTTGCTCAAGGTGTTCCTTTTGCAAGAGAGTATGGTGGAACATTAGCCAATCGTTCGTTTGGTGGAGCTCAAGTTTCAAGAACTTTTTACGCTTCTGGTGCAACTGGTCAACAATTGTTGTTGGGAGCTTACAGTTCAATGAACCGTCAAATAAAAGCTGGTAAAGTAAAATCATACAATCGCCACGAAATGATAGACGTAGTTATTGTTGATGGAAAAGCTAGAGGTATTATTGCCCGTGATTTAGTTACTGGAAAAATAGAACGTTTTGGTGCCCACGCAGTAGTTCTTGCAACTGGAGGCTATGGAAATGTTTATTATTTGTCTACCAACGCTATGGCTTGTAATGCAACAGCAGCTTGGAAAACGTATAAAAAAGGTGCTTACTTTGCAAATCCTTGTTACTGCCAAATACATCCAACTTGTATTCCTGTTTCCGGAGAACTTCAAAGTAAATTAACCTTAATGTCAGAATCATTAAGAAATGATGGAAGAATTTGGGTTCCTAAAAACATCGAAGATGTAAAAGCAATACGTGAGGGTAAATTAAAACCTACTCAAATTTCTGAAGAAAATAGAGATTATTATCTTGAACGTCGTTATCCTGCTTTTGGTAACTTAGTGCCTCGAGATGTAGCTTCAAGAGCTGCAAAAGAACGTTGCGATGCTGGTTATGGAGTAAACAAAACCGGATATGCTGTTTATCTTGATTTTCAAGAAGCTATCAATCGATTAGGGGATAAAACGATAAAAGAACGATACGGTAATTTATTCGATATGTACGAAAATATTACTGGAGATAATCCTTTCGTTACTCCTATGATGATTTATCCTGCATCACATTATTCTATGGGTGGTATTTGGGTAGATTATGAAACCATGACTACCATTCCTGGATTATACGCTATTGGTGAAGCTAACTTTTCTGACCATGGGGCTAACCGTTTAGGCGCTTCTTCACTTATGCAATGTTTAAACGATGGATATTTTGTATTACCTGCAACCATCCCTAATTATTTAGCAAACGATATACATACTGGACCAATCAATACCAATAGTCCAGAATTTGAAAAAGCTGAAAACGAGTCAACTGCATTAATCAATAAATTGTTTGCCGTTAAAGGAACCAAAAGCGTTGACTATTTTCATAAAAAATTAGGTTTGTTGATGTGGGATAAAGTGGGTTTATCTAGAAATGAAAAAGGATTAAACGAGGCCATTGCTGAGATTAAGTCTATACGTGAAGATTTTTGGAAAGATGTTAAGGTTACCGGAAAACCTAATCAAATGAACAATGAATTAGAAAAAGCCATTCGCGTTGCCGACTTTTTAGAATTAGCAGAATTAATTGCTATTGATGCATTAAGCAGAAAAGAATCTTGTGGAGCTCATTTTAGAGAAGAATCTCAAACTGAAGAAAATGAGGCTAAACGAAATGATGATGAATACAGATATGTTGCCGCTTGGGAATATACTGGAAATGGAAATCAACCCAACCTTCATAAAGAAGAACTTACTTTTAATGCTATTGAATTAAAACAACGTAATTACAAATAAGTTAACAGCTATTACATACAACTCAAGTTATGGATTTTACACTTAAAATATGGCGACAAGAAAATGCCAATGCTCAAGGAAGCATGAATGAATATAAAGTTTCTAATATATCCTCTGATACTTCTTTCTTAGAAATGTTAGATTCCTTAAACCAACAATTAGTTGAAAAAGGAGAGGATGTTATTTCTTTTGATAACGATTGTAGAGAAGGCGTTTGCGGAACCTGCTCTTTATACATTAATGGCGAAGCACATGGTCCTAAAAAATTAGTAACTACTTGCCAGTTATACATGCGTTCATTTACAGATGGACAAACCATTTACGTTGAACCATTCCGCGCAAATGCTTTTCCTGTTGTAAAAGATTTAATGGTTGATAGAAGCGCTTTAGATAGAATACAACAAGCTGGTGGCTATACTTCTTTTAATACTGGAAGTGCTCCCGAAGCCAACGCAATGCCCATTGCAAAAGAAGATGCTGCTGCTGCTTTTGATGCAGCCGAATGCATTGGTTGTGGCGCTTGCGTAGCTACATGTAAAAACGCTTCAGCAATGTTGTATGTTTCGGCAAAAGTTTCTCAATTTGCTTATTTACCACAAGGTAAAGTAGAGGCATCTGAGCGAGTACAAAACATGGTTGCACAAATGGACAAAGAAGGCTTTGGAAATTGTACCAACACTGGGGCTTGTGAAGTAGAATGCCCTAAAGGGATTTCTATTAAAAATATTGCTAGAATGAATAAAGAATACTTTGCCGCAAAAACAGTTTCTGAAAAATAAAAACAGGTTATAAGATTGAAAGTCCAAAATTTACGTTTTGGACTTTTTTTATCCCATAAAATATAAAATAATACCTCCTATAATAAATACCCCTATTATCAATAAGTATTGCCAAATATCTAAGAAGTAAGGATAGTATTCGTTCCAAAGTTTTTTAAAGCCCATCATTTATTTAATTTATAACACAAAGTTATTCCTAATGACTTTGAAAATGATAACTTTGTGACATAAATTTTTTACCCTATGAAAAAAACACTTATTTTAGGTGCAAGTTCAAATCCTGAGCGATATGCATACAAAGCAACAGTAAAACTTGCTCAACACGGGCACGAGGTTTTCCCTGTTGGACTAAAAGAAGGAACTATAGAAGGACATGAAATTTTAGTCAACAACACTGTTGTTAAAGATATTGATACGGTTACACTTTATGTTGGTCCTAAAAACCAACCAACATATTACGATTATATATTAAATGATATTCATCCTAAGCGAATTGTTTTTAACCCAGGAACCGAAAATCCAGAATTAGAAAAAATGGCAAAAGAAAAAGGCAT
Organism: Vicingus sp.; assembly: GCA_036171675.1. Classification (GTDB taxonomy): domain Bacteria; phylum Bacteroidota; class Bacteroidia; order Flavobacteriales_E; family Vicingaceae; genus Vicingus. Next base: position 4,226 of record JAVHRO010000126.1, read on the forward strand.
AGCAACAGAAGTAGCCTGTACATTGGTACTATTGTCGTTAGGGGAATATTAACATCAAGCTAGTTTGTTTTTTATGGAATAGTAATTAATGAATCATCTACTTGTCAAAAAAGTAAATTATTTATTAAAAATTACAGCCATGAAAACAACAAACACACAAAAATTCTTAGCCTTGCTGCTCGGAATTATCTTTATGAGTATTATCAATTATGCAAATGCTCAACAAACTACCAAAGCAATTTTAAAAGGTATTGTAACAGAAAATAGCACTAAAAATCTATTGTCAACCGTAAGCGTAATATTAAAAAATGCTGAAGGAAAATATGTAAAATCAACAGTAACAGGTTTAAATGGTAATTATGAATTTACAGCGGTAAACTCAGGAAATTATACCATTTCGTTTAGTCTTTTGGGTTATAAAACCATAACTAAATCAGCTATTTTGCTTAAACCATCCGAAACCAAAGTACTAAATATTGCTTTACAACAAAAAGCAGCTGAAAAATTGGTGGACGAGTTAAAGGAAGAAGATAAGAATGTTACTAGAACTAGATCTTGTACCAAAAAAGACTTCATCAGTCAAGAATATTATCCTGCATCTATTTCAACTGGAGTAATGGGATATTCACCCAGTGAAGATTTTAATACCGAAGCATACAGTCCAATTACCGAAAACGATTTTAAAAATGCATTGATGAATCCACTTTCGACTTTTTCAATCGATGTGGATGCTGCTTCCTATTCTAATGTTAGAAGATTTATTACTAATGGACAAATGCCGCCTGCCGATGCCGTAAGAATTGAGGAAATGATAAATTATTTTGGTTACGATTATCCGCAACCTAAAGATGAACATCCTTTTTCAATAACTACAGAAGTAAGTGATTGTCCATGGAATGCGAAAAACAAGTTAATTCATATTGGTTTACAAGGTAAAAAAATTGACATGAGCGATTTACCTGCAAGTAACTTGGTGTTTTTGTTAGATGTTTCAGGTTCGATGGAATCGTCCAACAAATTGCCGTTGTTAAAAAAATCATTTAACCTGTTAGTTGATAATTTAAGAGAAAACGACCGTGTTGCCATTGTAGTTTACGCAGGTGCAGCAGGTTTGGTGTTGCCTTCAACATCAGGAAACAACAGAGATAAAATTTTAGAAGCGTTAAATAATTTAACTGCAGGTGGTTCAACAGCAGGTGGAGCAGGAATTAAATTAGCCTATCAAATTGCTCAAGATAATTTTATTAAAGGTGGAAATAACCGAATAATTTTGGCAACCGATGGTGATTTTAACATAGGTGCAAGTAGCGATGGAGAAATGACTAAATTGATTGAAGATAAAAGAAAATCAGGTGTTTATTTAACTTGTCTGGGTTTTGGCATGGGCAACTATAAAGATTCAAAAATGGAAACCCTTGCCGATAAAGGTAACGGAAATTATGCTTACATCGACAACATTTTAGAGGCTAAAAAAGTATTGGTAACGGAAATGGGTGGAACACTTTTTACCATTGCAAAAGACGTGAAATTGCAGTTGGAATTTAACCCCATTAAAATAGAATCGTATAAATTAATTGGTTATGAAAATAGGTTGTTAAACTCCGAAGATTTTAACGACGACACTAAAGATGCGGGTGAATTAGGCGCCGGGCATACTGTTACCGCATTGTACGAAGTAGTGTTGAAAGGTGATGGAGTCGCTCCATCAATTGCCCCCTTACGTTACCAAAATTTAACCGAGTTGGTACCTAAAGTATCAAGTAATGAATTGCTTACAGTAAAATTTCGTTACAAAAAACCCAAGGAGGATGTTAGTAAGCTTATTGTGAATCATTTATATGATAAATCTATTCCTTTAGTAAAAACCTCAAATAACTTCAGGTTTTCTGCAGCAGTTGCTGAATTTGGAATCTTGTTGAGAGATTCGAAATATAAAGCAAATGCAACCTACAAACAAGTTGTTGATTTGGCAAAAGCTAGCAAAGGAACAGACGAAAATGGCTACAGAGCCGAACTAATAAGGTTGGTAGAAATGAGTGCGATGCAAGCAAGTGCATTTTTAAAAGAAGAATAGAAACTTAAAAACCACATCACTTACCACCGTTTAACCTCCATTTTAATTAATGGGGGTTAAGAATACAATAAAAGCCTTCAATTTTTGAAGGCTTTTATTGTTAAAAAAGTGACCCCGACAGGATTCAAACCTGTAACCCTCAGAGCCGAAATCTGATATTCTATTCAGTTGAACTACGGGGCCATTTATTTTGTTGCAAATATATCTTATTTTTACACAATAAACATTACATTTTTTGAGTTTTGAATAACATGTTTAACTGTTTCAAGTCATTTTTAGGTTTATTGATTTCATTGTCAATAACATTAAATGTTAGTGCTCAAGAAATTCCAATAGGTTCATGGCAAGATCATTTTTCATATAACAATGGAAATTCTGTTACCTATGGAAATGGAGAAGTGTATTGTGCTTCAGAATCGGCATTAATTGCATATAATCCATCAGAAAAAACGGTTCAGAGATTAAGTGTAATAAATGGGTTGTCAGATATTGAACCCTCAGTCATTAAGTATAATTCATACAATGGCAAACTTATTATTACCTATAAAAATGGTAATATTGATATTTTAGACCAAAACAAGAACATCACCAATTTAGGAGTTATTAAAAATAATAGCGGAATTATTGGAAGTAAAACAGTAAATCATATTTATTTTAATAATCAATACGCCTATTTATCGACTGGTTTTGGAATTGTAGTGCTAAATACTGACAAAGATGAGGTTTCAGACACTTACTTTTTTGGTCCTTTAGGAACAAGTGTTTATACCAATTCAGTAACCTTCGACCAAAATAATATTTATGCAGCAACCAACGATGGGGTTTATTTTGCCAATAGAAACAGTTTAAATTTAGCCGATTATAACCAATGGTCTAAAATAGGAGCATTAGGTTCAAAAAAATATTCAAATATTGTTTATTTTACGAATCACCTTGTTGTAAGCATGGATAGTCCAAACTGGGAATCTGATTATGTTTTTTATGACAACGGAACATCTTGGCAAAAATTAATACCAATTGGGCTAAACATTAAAAAATTAAATGTGTTTAATAATAAATTATTGGTGGCAGGTTCTGGCGTTTTAATTTTTGATGAAAATTTAGTTCAGATTGAAAATTTATACACTTTTAATAGCCAGTTCGGCCTTGATGTTAATGATGTGTATTTAGATGCTGAAAATAACTATTGGATTGCTGAAAACTACAACGGATTACTTAAACAAAAAAACAATTGGGAGGTTAGCAAAATATCAGTCAATTGCCCCAATACATCCACATCTTTTGGAATTGATTTTGTTGATGATAATCTTTGGATGGTATCTGGAGCATATTCTCAATATAGAACGTATTCGCCCTTTAATATTCGTAAAAAATACGATTGGCAAAATGTACCAACTACATTGCATAATCCAGAAAATGGAGCGTTAATTTACGATGTGGTTTCGGTAGCTATTAATCCGTCTAATACAAATCAGGTCTTTGCGGGTAGTTGGTATAATGGTTTATTAGAATTTAACAATGGAACACTTTCTAAAGTTTATAACGGTCAAAATTCAGCCCTAGATAGCGTTTTTTATGGAATAACTGCAGTTTCTGGAATAACTTTCGACTATAACAATAACTTATGGGTTACGAGTTCTTATACCACCAGTATTTTGGCCGTAAAAACCCCCGACAATAATTGGTTTAATTTTTCTTTCCCTGGTAAAACCAACGCTGCAGGATACTATACCAAGGTTATGGTGGATAAAAATAATTTCGTATGGATAATTGACCCAAAAAACTTAAAATTTCTTGTTTTTGATTACTATCAAACTATTGATAACAAAACAGATGATAGGGTAACCAATTCGGTCACATTCAACTCAGCAGAAGTAATCACGTTTGTTGAAGATCTAGATGGTGAAATTTGGTTTGGTACTAGTCAGGGTGTTGGGGTAATGTATAATCCTATAAATGTATTTTCGGGCTCTGAGCCTATCTTGCCAGTTTATATTCAACAAGACGGGCAAACGCAATTATTATTAGAAACAGAACGTGTAAATGTTATTGCTATAGATGGTGCAAATAGAAAATGGATTGGCACTCAAAGTTCAGGTGTTTATCTGATGAGTGCTGATGGTAGTGAAGAAATTTTTCATTTCACTAAAAACAATAGTCCTTTGTATTCTAATACAATTAATGATATTAAATTAAACAACAAAACAGGAGAAGTTTTTATTGCTACCGATAAGGGTCTCATCTCTTATAAAGGCACTGCTACCGAAGCACAAAATGATTTTAGTAATGTATTTGTTTATCCAAATCCTGTAAGGGAAGATTATAACGGTGTTATTGCCATTAGAGGGTTGGTAAAAGATACTGATGTACGAATAACCGATATAAGCGGAAACGTTGTTTCACAAACAAAATCTCTTGGAGGTCAAGCGATTTGGGATGGAAAAGATTTGAATGGTAATCGTGTTCAAACAGGAGTTTATATGGTCTTTAACGCTAGTCAAGATGGAGCAATGAAACAAGCTGCAAAAATCTTATTTATTCACTAATGCTTCAAACAACTAAAGGAGTAGTTTTACATTACATTAAGTATGGAGAAAGCAGTGTAATTGTGAAAATATTTACACAGCATTACGGTGTTCAAACGTACATTTTAAAAGGGATACATTCAAAAAAAAACAAGCAACAAAAGGCTTATTTACAACCATTATCTATTGTAGAAATTGAAGCAAGCCAGCAAGAAAATAAATCTATACAATTTTTAAAATCTATAAAAATTGACTACCCATACCAGTCAATTCCATTTAACATTTACAAAAGTACTATTGCATTTTTTATTGCTGAACTTTTAACCAAAACTATAAAGGAAGAAGAGGCGAATACAGAATTATTTAGTTTTATCATTTCCTCCTTAGGTTATTTGGATGAAGTTCAAGAACATTTTTCCAATTTTCATTTGGTTTTTTTGGCGAAATTAACTAGTGTTTATGGTTTTCAACCACAGTTAAATACATACAAAGACAAATCATACTTTAATCTTCAAGATAGTGATTTTACAACGGAAAAGCCCAATCATCCTTTTTTCTTATGTCAGGAAAATTCGCAACGGTTTAACCATTTGTTTTTAATCGACTTTAATCATCTCCATGAATTACATTTTTCGAATTCTTCAAGAAAAGAGGTTTTAACCGCATTGTTAGATTATTATTCAATTCATATTCAGAACTTATCCACTCTTAAAACGAAGGATGTGCTAGAGGATTTTTTTTCATAAGAAGTGCATAAAAATTTTCAGTACCAAATGGATTAATTTACATTTGCTTATTATTTTAAATACGAAAAAAATGAACTACAACAATATTCTAATTGAGCAAAAAGATAACATTGCCATTATTACGGTTAATAGACCTAGTCAGCTTAATGCGTTAAATAAAGAGACTATTTTGGAGCTAAGTAATGCATTTACTTGTTTAGATAAAGACCATGATGTTAGAGTGATAATTATAACGGGCTCTGGCGAAAAAGCTTTTGTTGCTGGTGCTGATATAAAAGAATTTTTCGAATTCGATATTAATCAGGGAAAACAATTGAGTAATCATGGACATCAATCCCTATTTAATTTGGTAGAAAATTTATCAACCCCTGTTATTGCTGCTGTTAATGGATTTGCATTAGGTGGTGGCTTGGAATTGGCGATGTGTTGTCATTTTAGAGTTGTAGCCGATAATGCAAAACTAGGGTTGCCAGAAGTTACGTTGGGAGTTATTCCTGGATATGGAGGCACTCAACGATTAGCTCAATTAGTAGGTAAAGGTAGAGCAATGGAAATGATAATGACTGCTAAAATGATTTCTGCTCAAGATGCACTCAATTATGGACTTGCAAACCACGTGGTTACTCAAGACAAATTAATGGAAACCTGTTTGGAAATCGCTACGAAAATTTCAAGAAATTCATCAACAGCTATTGCATCAGCCATTGCATCAGTAAATGCTGGGTTTAAAGATGGTGTTAATGGATTCCAAACTGAGATTGATGAATTTGGTAAATGCTTTGGAACACCAGATTTTATTGAAGGTACAACTGCATTTTTGGAGAAACGTAAACCAACTTTTAAGTAGTTATTGGTTCTAGGTTTGAGGTTCAAGGTAAAAAAGTACTAATTTTCAAACGTTGAATTTAAAACACGAATCTATTACAATGAGTAGCCCTTTAAAAAAATTAGCCGGACAAACTGCCATATATGGTTTGACGAGTATTGTCGGAAGGTTACTCAATTGGTTTCTTGTCCCAATCTACATTGGTACAGCAAAGTTTACCCCCGACCAATATGGTATTATTACCGAAATGTATTCATACGTTGCATTTTTAGTGGTGTTTTTAACCTATGGAATGGAAACTGCCTTTTTCCGCTTCTCTACGATTAGAGAACACGACCATAAAAAGGTTTATTCTACCATAATTTATTCATTATTTACCACTTCATTTTTGTTTATCCTTTTTGCATTTTTGTTCGATCAATCTATTGCAAATTGGTTAAAGTACCCAAATAATAAAGAATTTGTTACCTGGTTTGCAATGATTGTAGGATTAGATGCAATATCTTCAATTCCTATGGCAAAACTTCGGGCAGATAACAGACCCATCAAATTTGCAGTCATCAATTTTGCAAATATTGGGGTAAATGTTGGCCTAAACTTGTTTTTCTTAGCCTATTGTTTGCCAATGTATAAAGCAGGTGAAACCAATTGGTTAATTCAAACATTTTATAATCCAGAAATAGGTGTGGGATATGTGTTTATTGCCAATTTTATTGCCAGCATAGTTAAGTTTTTGTTGCTATTACCCGATATGCTAGTGGTAAAATTTTCATTAGAAATGGACTTACTTAAGAAAATGTTTCTTTACGCATTGCCATTACTTATATTCGGTTTGGCAGGAATAGTTAATGAAACTATTGATAGGATAATGCTCAAACGCATGTTGTTTGAAACAAAGGGCGAATTGATAACAATGACTCAAATTGGAATTTATGGGGCTTGCTATAAAGTGTCGATAATAATAACGCTATTTATTCAAGCGTTTAGGTACGCCGCTGAACCCTTCTTTTTTGCACAAGAAAAAGAAAAAAATGCCAAAGAAACTTATGCTAAAATCATGAACTATTTTGTGATAATATGCGCCACAATTTTTTTGGGTGTGATGTTGTACATTGATTTGGTAAAGTATTTTATTCCTAATGAGGCGTATTGGGAAGGGTTAAAAATTGTCCCCATTTTACTATTTGCCAACATAAGTTTAGGGGTTTATTATAACCAATCCATTTGGTATAAATTGGGTGGCAAGACTAGATTTGGAGCGTATATTGGAATATTTGGAGCCGTGCTTACCATTACATTAAATTATTTATGGATACCAATTTATGGTTACATCGGCTCTGCATGGACCACATTAATTTGTTATTCATCTATGTGCGTGCTTTCGTTTATTTTGGGACATAAATATTACCCGATAAGCTATAATTTTAATAAAATGGCATTGTATTTAGGATTAGTTCTGTTAATATATGGGGGTACTATTTATTTAAATATTTCAAATAGTTATCTGAAACATGTTTTACATACTTTTATAATTATTGGATTTTTAGGATTTGTTTATTGGAATGAAAGACCAAAAAAAGTGGTAATTTAGAGCTCTTATTTTAAAACTATGAAAATAAAAATTGTAAATAAATCAAAACATGCACTACCAGAATATGCTACAAAAGCATCTGCTGGACTAGATTTAAGAGCAAATATTGATTCGCCAATAACCATTAATACATTAGAAAGAGTTCTTGTGAAAACAGGGTTATTTATTGAATTACCTATTGGTTACGAAGCTCAGGTTCGACCTAGAAGTGGGCTGGCCGTTAAAAATGGAGTTACCGTTTTAAATACTCCTGGAACTATTGATGCTGATTATAGAGGAGAAATAGGGGTTATTTTAGTGAATTTATCCAACACACCTTTTGTAATTGAAGATGGCGAACGTGTTGCACAAATGGTTGTAGCAAAACATGAACAAGCTCAATGGCAATTAACGGAAGAACTTGCTGAAACAGAAAGAGGCACTGGTGGTTTTGGAAGTACAGGTAAGAAGTAATTAAACAATTTATCAATGAGTTAATGTAACAATATAAAAGTATAATGGTTACATTTTTAAATTAGTATTTAAGCATATGAAAATAATAGTGCCGATGGCAGGAAGAGGTTCGAGGTTAAGACCTCATACCTTAACAATACCAAAACCACTTTTACCCGTAGGAGGGAAACCTATTGTGCAACGTTTAGTAGAAGATATTACCAAAGTATGTGGTGAACAAGTAGATGAAATTGCCTATATTATTGGTGATTTTGGAGTTGAAGTAGAACATAATCTAATTAAAGTAGCTGAGAGTCTTGGCGCAAAAGGAAGCATATATTATCAAGAAGAAGCATTAGGAACAGCTCATGCTATTTTATGTGCTAAAGAAAGTTTACATGGCAAAGTGGTTGTTGCTTTCGCTGACACGTTGTTTAAGGCTGATTTTAAACTTAATTCAGAAGCCGATGGTATTATTTGGGTTAACCAAATAGACGACCCTAGTGCTTTTGGAGTGGTAAAACTAAACGCAGACAACATTATCACTGATTTTGTTGAAAAACCCACTCATTTTGTATCTGATTTAGCTATAATCGGAATTTATTATTTTAAAGATGGGGCTTATTTAAAAGATGAGTTACAGTATTTAATTGATAACAATATTAAAGAAAAAGGGGAGTTTCAGTTAACCAATGCCTTGGAAAACATGAAACAAAAAGGAACTAAATTTGTTCCCGGACAAGTTGAAGAATGGTTGGATTGTGGTAACTATAAAGCAACAGTTTATACTAATCAACGAGTGTTGGAGTTTATAAAAAAGGACTTAAAATGCGATGCCTCTTTGGTAAATGAAAATAGTCTAATTATTGAGCCTTGTTTTATCGGTAAAAATGTTAAGCTTAAAAATGCTATTGTTGGGCCACATGTGTCATTAGGCGATAATGTTGAAATTACCAATACAATTATTGTTAATTCAATAGTTCAATCCAATAGTAAAATTAAAAAGGCAAACATTACAGACTCTATGATTGGTAATTATACTAAAGTTGAGCAAAAGCAACTGGAGATTAGCATCGGAGATTATACAGAATTATATTAAATAGATGACTAGACACTCATATTTATGAAAATCAATTTTATCATAGTAATTATAATCAGTTTTATTGCTTTTGGGTGTAATTCTTCTAAAAATACAAGCAGCTTTTCAAAACAAAAAACAAGCAAATCGGTTGTATTAAATGAACAAGATAAGATGAAGTACGATTTTATGTTTCTTAATGCAAATAAGGAACGCATGATTGGAAATTATCAGTTGTCGGCTGGGCTTTTTTTACAATGTATTGAGCTCAATCCTGGTCAACCAACTGCTTATTACGAACTAGCTAATATCTTTGATGCAACAAGTCAAACAAAAGATGCCGTTGGATATGCTCAAAAAGCAGTGAGTATTGACGGTGACAACTATTGGTTCCGACTTTTGTATGCACATCTTCTACAAAAAAATAATAACATTGATGAATCAGTAAAACAATACCAAATTCTTCAACAAAAAAATCCTTTAGATATCGATTTATTATACAATCTTGCAGGTACTCAACTTTATTCTGGCAAATACGAAGACGCCCTAAAAACTTACAACAAATTAGAGAAAGAAATTGGTATTAATGAGGAAATATCATTGCAAAAGCAAAAAATTTATATAAAACTGAACAACATTGATAAGGCTGCTGAAGAAATTAAAAAACTGATTAATCAATTTCCCGATGAACCAAAATATCAAGGCTATTTAGCCGATATGTATCTAGCAAATAATATGACCGAAGAAGCCTTTGCTATTTACCAAGAAATTCTTAAAAAAGATGCCAACGACCCCTATTCTCATATGGCACTTTACGATTATTACAAGAACAAAGGAGAAGTAGAAAAAGCAACTCAAGAGATTAAAATGGTATTCTCAAATGCTGATTTTAGTATTGACACCAAAATGCAAATTTTGCTTTCCTTTTATTCGATGTCTGAATCAAAACTTGAAATAAAGCAAGAAGCCTATGATTTAAGTAAATTGTTGATTAGTACTCACCCTAATGATGCGAAAGCGTATACAATTTATGCTGATTTTTTATACCGAGACAAAAAAATTGATAGTGCTAAAGAAAATTATTTAAAAGCAATAGAATTGGATAGTTCTAGATTTGCACTTTGGAGTCAAGTGGTGTTTATCGAATCCGAATTACAAGATTATAATGGTATGAAAGTGCATAGCAAAATGGCACTTGAATTATTTCCTACTCAACCATTATTTTACTTTTTTTATGCAGTAGCAAATATCCAAACAAAGGAATACCAAGAAGCGATTGATTACCTCATAACTGGAAAAGATTTTGTGGTAGATAATCCAGCATTATTGGCTCAATTTTATGCCAATTTGGGCGATAGTTATTATAAAACAAAGGATTACATAAATTCAGATAAAAATTATGAAAAGGCTTTAGAAATAGAACCTAAAAACATCTATGTTTTAAATAATTATAGTTACTATTTATCACTACGTGGTGAAAATCTAGATAGAGCAGAAAAATTATCGGCAAAAGCCAATGAAGTCGAGCCTAACCAATCGAACTATGAAGATACCTACGCATGGATTTTGTACAAACAAGGAAAGTTTATTGCAGCCAAAGAATGGCTAGAAAAAGCTATTGAAAATGGAGGAAACAACAATTCAGTTATTATGGAACACTTAGGTGATGTGCATGCTAAACTCGGTAATATCGACAAAGCATTGGAGTTATGGAAACTTGCGAAAACACTTGGTGAAACCTCTGAAGTAATTGATAAGAAAATAGAAGATAAAAAACTATATGAGTAAACGATTACATTGCTACCTACTTGTATTTGTTCTATTGAGTCTGTTTTCTTCCTGTAAAACTCCAAAAGAAACAATTAAGGTTAAGCTACAACATTATTCCACCAAGGAGTTGATTGAAAAGCTCGACCAAAACGAAGTTAAATTTGAAACATTTTCTACTAAAGCCGATATTAACTACTTCGACGAAAAAGAAACCTCATTTAAATCAACGCTAAGAATTCGAAAAGATAGTGCAATTTGGATTTCAATTACTCCTGCATTGGGTATTGAAATGGCGAGAGTGTTGATTACCAAAGACAGCGTGATGTTTATGGATAGAATTCATAATAAATATTTTAAAGGCGATTTTGCTTTTATTAATAAACAATTAAGTGTGGAGTTGGATTACAATATGGTCGAGGCATTATTAATTGGAAACAGTATAGAATTTGAAAAGAACGAAAAAATAAGAACATCAATTGACCGTCAAAAAGATTTATATTTTATTGGAACAGAGCGAAAACGTAAAGTAAAACGAGATATAAAAAAGGAAATTAAAAAAGATAAAGATGTAATAAAAAATGAATCACAAATTCTATGGGTTTATCCCGAAACATTTAAAATAGAGGAATTATTGTTAAGTAATCCTGAAAAGGAACAATCCTTGTTAGCAAAATTTTCAAATCATAAACTCATTGATGAACAACTCATTCCTTTTAATCTTAGTTTTAACATGGAATCAAAGAAAAATGTTAAAATTGAAGTCGAATACGGAAAAATAACCTTGAATAAAGAATTAACCTTTTCATTCAAAATACCAGAAAAATATGAGCAAATTAAGTAAAATAGCTGCATTATTCTTGTTTTTGATGATTATTGCATCACCTTCATTTTCTTTATTTGCTCAAAACAAAAGTGATTTAGAAGCAAAAAAAATTCAACTGCATAAAGAAATTTCACTTACAAACAAACTACTTAATGAAACCAAAAAAAATAAAAATTTAACACTCGATGAACTTGTTAAATTAAAAAGTAAAATCACATCACGAGTTGAATTAATTAATGCTATTCATCAAGAAATTAAGTTGGTGAATAATCAAGTTTCTAAAAACCAACAACATATTACGGTTCTTCAAAATGATTTAGAGAAGTTGAAAAAGGAATATGCGAAAATGATTTATTATGCCTACAAAAATAAAAGTAGTCAACAACGAATTATGTTTATCTTATCCTCAAATAGCTTTAATCAAGCGTATAAACGTTTAAAATATATTCAACAATATTCAACTTATAGAAAAAAACAAGCTGATTCAATCGTAAAAACACAACAGCAGCTTAAGTCAAAAATCGCCGAACTTGAACGCGATAAACAAGAAAAATCTGCTCTGTTATCAGTTGAAGAACAAGAAAAACAAAAACTTGCTGTTGAACAGCAGGAGCAAGAAAGTACAGTAAAAATGCTTCAATCAAAGGAACAAGAATTAAAGGCTGATTTGCAGAAAAAACAAAATGCTGAACAAAAACTCCAAAGAGCTATCGAAAAAATAATAGAAGAAGAAATACGTAAAGCTCGAGAAGCTGCGGCTAAAGCAAATAAACCAGTGAATACTTCTGGCTCAAAAACGAGTTTCCCGCTAACTCCTGAAGCTTTAAAACTATCTAATTCCTTTGCTTCAAACAAAGGGAGCTTGCCTTGGCCTGTTGGCGAAGGAATAATTACGGATCGATTTGGTCAACATCCTCATCCTGTATTAACAGGAATTATGATTAACAACAATGGTATAGATATTAGCACGGTTAAAGGGGCAATTGCTCGAGCAATTTTTGAAGGTGAAGTAAGTTCGGTAGCTATAATTCCTGGTGGAGGAAAGGTCGTAATGATAAGACATGGAGAATATTTAAGCGTATATTCCTATTTAGATGAAGTATATGTTAAAAAAGGCGATAAAATTACCACAAAACAGCAGCTAGGCACATTAATTTCTGAAACTGATAAAGCCAAAACCAATCTTCATTTAGAAATTTGGAAGGGCATGATTAAATTAAATCCTGAATATTGGATTTTTAGAAAATAAAAATGAAGCCTTTCTTTATATCATCACCCATAAAAAAAGCCGATTTTGATATTACTCATCAAGAAAATTTGTTGTTATTGGGCTCTTGTTTTACTGAGCATATTGGTGTAAAATTGACCAACCATAAATTTAATGTTACTACCAATCCTTTCGGAATTATATACCATCCAATTTCGTTAGCTAATTCACTGAATAAAGTCACTAATAATTCTACGTATTCTGTAAATGATTTAATTCAGTATAATGGTCAATGGCTAAGTTTTGATCACCACGGGTGTTTTTCTTCGTTTAGCTCAAACGACTGTTTAAAGAACATCAACAATATACTACATTTTGCACACGAAAAATTAAAAACAACCAAAACGGTTATAATTACATTTGGCACTTCCTGGGTATATGAGCATGTTGAGGATAGAAAAATTGTAGCGAATTGCCATAAAATTCCATCCACACAATTTGCTAAACGCTTATTGAGTATTGATGAAATTGTAAGTGAATGGAGTAAATTAATTGAAAAAATTAATCACCTCAATTTTATTTTCACGGTAAGTCCTGTTCGTCATATTAATGATGGTTTACATGAAAATAACATAAGTAAATCAGTGTTGCACTTGTCCATTCATCAATTAACTCAAAAATTTGTTAACTGTCATTATTTCCCTGCGTATGAAATGGTAATTGATGAGCTGAGAGATTATCGATTTTACAATGAAGATATGATTCATCCTTCGCAACAAGCTATAAATTATGTTTGGAATAAGTTTTCAGAAACATATTTTAATACAAACACAAAGTTGATTAATGTTCAACTTGAAAAGATAATTCAGGCCATTCAACACAAACCATTTAATCCAGACAGCGAGCTACATAAACAATTTGTTGATGATCAATTAAAATTAGTAGAGCAGTTCAATAAGCAATATCCTTTTCTCGATTTAGAAGAACAAAAAAAGCATTGGAAACACTTTTATCAAAAATAATTAGTGTCATCAATTTTAATTGATTTTTAAAGTAAGCACTTCTTTACTTACTTTTGTAAACCATGAAAACGTTAACCAATATTAAAAGTTTAAGCAAAGAAGAACTCAAAATTTTTTTTGTTGAACATAACGAAAAGCCTTTTCGAGCAGCTCAAGTTTACGAGTGGTTGTGGAAAAAACAAGCGGCGTCTTTTGAAGAAATGTCAAATTTATCATTGGGAATACGTGAATTGTTAGCTGCCAATTTCAGTTTACATCATGTTTCCATTGCCGAATTGCAAATAAGTAGCGACCGCACCATAAAAAATGCTTTTCGATTGCACGATGGTAAAATCACCGAGGGCGTATTAATACCCTCTAAAACAAGAATGACAGCTTGTATATCATCGCAAGTTGGTTGCAGTTTAACTTGTACCTTTTGTGCTACAGGTAAACTTGACCGATTAAGAAATATTGATGCCGATGAAATTTTTGACCAAGTTGCACTTATAAAGAAACAAGCGGAAGAACATTATAAAACTCCATTAACAAACATTGTGTATATGGGAATGGGTGAACCGTTGTTAAATTATAGCAACGTATTACAATCCGTTAATTTGATTGGTGCCCCAGATGGTTTGGGAATGTCGCCAAAAAGAATTACTGTTTCCACAGCTGGAATTGCGAAAATGATTAAAAAATTGGGTGACGACCAAGTAAAATTTAATCTCGCTTTATCGTTACATGCTGCAACGGATGAAAAACGTAGTAAAATTATGCCCATTAACGAACAGAATTCATTGGTAGCTTTGGGTGAAGCATTGGTCTATTTTCATGAAAAAACAGGGAGCAGAATTACGTTTGAATACATTATTTTTAAAGATTTTAACGATAGTATTGATGATGCAAAAGATCTTGCTGCATTTTGCAAACAAGTTCCTTGTAAAATAAATATTATTGAATACAACCCGATTGATGATGCACAATTTGAAAAAGCTGACATAAAAAAAACAGATGATTTTGCTCGGTTTTTAGAAGAAAAATGCAAATTGGTTGTCAATGTTCGTAGAAGTCGAGGTAAAGATATTGACGCTGCGTGTGGTCAACTTGCAAACAAAAATAAAGCTGCCAATTAAATATTAATTACCATGGGAATTTTATTAAAAAACGCTACCATTGTTAATGAAGGAAAAATTTTTTCTGGGCATGTCCTCATTGAAGACGAACTAATTTCCAGAGTTTTTAACCAAAATGAGGATGTTTCATTTTTCGAAAATACCAATCAAGTTATTGATATTAATGGAAAGTATTTGTTGCCTGGTTTAATTGACGATCAAGTACATTTTCGTGAACCTGGACTAACCCATAAAGCCACCATAAAAAGCGAATCGAGAGCTGCTGTGGCTGGTGGTATAACTTCATTTATGGAAATGCCAAATACGTTACCTAATACGCTTACTCAAGAATTGTTACAAGACAAATATGACCTTGCTGAAAAAACTTCGTATGCTAACTATTCATTTTACATGGGTGCATCAAACGATAACATCGAGGAAGTATTAAAAACTAACCCAAAAACCGTATGTGGGGTAAAGGTTTTTATGGGTTCTTCAACAGGAAATATGTTGGTCGATAATGCCAAAACGTTGGAAGAATTGTTTTCAAAATGTAAATTATTGATTGCTGCACATTGCGAGGATGAAGCTACCATAAAAGCGAATATGGCTATTTATAAAGAAAAATACGGTGAAAATATTCCAGTAGAGTGTCATCCTAAAATTAGAAGTGAACAAGCGTGTTTCAAGTCATCTGAATTTGCTATTCGCTTAGCCCAAAAACACCATACACGATTTCATTTATTTCATCTTTCTACTGCTAAAGAAATTGAACTTTTAGAGAATACAACTCCTTTAAAAGAAAAACGAATAACAGCTGAAGCTTGCGTTCATCACCTATGGTTTAGTGATGCCGATTACAAGACAAAAGGTAATTTTATAAAATGGAATCCTGCTATTAAAAAAGCAACGGATAGAGAGGCTATTTTACAAGGCATAATCGACAACAAAATTGATATTATTGCTACCGACCATGCCCCTCATACCCTGGAAGAAAAACAACAAAGTTATTTTAAAGCACCTTCTGGAGGTCCTTTGGTTCAACACTCCTTGTTGGTCTTATTGGAGCTTTATCATCAGGGTAAAATTAGTTTAGAAAAAATCGTTGAAAAAACTAGTCATGCGGTGGCTGATTGTTTTAATATCGAAAACCGAGGATTTATTCGTGAAGGTTATTATGCCGATTTTGTTGTGGTCAATTTAAACCAACCTTGGACTGTTGAAAAAAGTAATATTTTATACCAATGTGGATGGTCGCCATTTGAAGGAACAACCTTTAAAAGCAAGGTTTTAAAGACTTTTGTAAATGGTACATTGGTGTACAACAATGGCACATTTGATGAAAACCACCGTGGAAAAAGGTTGATGTTTTTAAATTAATGGCAATGTTATCTATTTACAATAACCAATTTTCCTTTAGTTATTGATGTTGAATTGTTTTTCAATTCGTAGAAATATACTCCAGAACTTAAGTTACTTACATTAATAATTTCTTTTGTAGAATTTAAATTTTTAGTTAATAAAACTTGTCCGTTTAAATTAGTTATCGTCAAGTGGCTATTCGGTAAGATCTCACTCTCTATAACTATAAGGTCTTTTGCAGGATTTGGATAAAGTAACGCCGATTCAAGATTTGTAATAGTCGAAACGTTAGTAGATAAATCTAGCATAAAGATATCATTCGTAGAGCAGCCATTAGCATCTGTTACGGTAACCTCATACGACCCTGCAGTAAGATTAAACAAGTCTTTTGATACTTCACCATTATTCCAACTGAAAATGTAAGGTGAAGTTCCTCCATTAACGGTTAACGCTATAGCACCATCATTCCCATTATTACTTGGGTTATTAAGTGTAGGAACCACATCAATTACTGTGGGGCTTGTAAGAATAACGGTATCTAAAGACGTAGCACAAGTCAATGATTGATCCGAAATTTGCAAATAATAAGTGCCCGCGCCAATATTATTAATAATTGTAGTGTCATTCGAAGAAATGAATGAACTAACAGTTCCACTATTGTTACTTAAATTAAAATTCCATGGTCCGTTTCCAGAATTTTGAGCAATTATTTGACCGTTAGTTCCATTAAAACAACTAGGATTGATAACTTCTTTAGATTTATTGTTCCATAAATGAAGCAAGAATCGAGCGGTTGTAGTCGAACTATTTAAATAAAAAGTATAGGAGTTGGTAGTCATTATATTAATCTTAGCGCCTGTTGTTAAATCTTCTAAAATGGCACACGATAAATCCTTTAAATTGCTTTTTACAAAAGATAACGAAGTGATTCCACTGGTTGAACAAGTAATTTTGACAGGCATGGTAATGCTTTGCCCTAAACCAAAGCTATTAATTGACATTTCATCCGTGTTATTCATTAAAGCGATGTAAGGCATTGCTGCATCAGTACTAGCTAATTTTAAAGCATCAAAATTAGCATCAAAATTATTGGTAGCTCCGTCAATAAATCTAAGAATGGATTCATCGTATTTAGTGCCTTTTTGCACACTAAAAGTTAATAATTGTTGTTCAGCAACAGCATCACGAATAAATGCTTGATCAACAGCAGATTTACAATTTTCTTGTATTTGAACCACTGGTGAAGCCGCATTAGCTTGAATCCAAAAGGCTTGAGAAGAAGCTATGTATCTTGAACCACCATTAGTGCCTAGTCCAAAAACATATGAAGCAAATTGTTGGGTTTGAGGATTCCAAATATAAATGGCTTGATTAATATTGGTCTTTGTCCAATTTGGTGAATCCCAATCAATTGTGCTTGGATATGGATTTCCCACCATATTCCAACCATCGTTTATAGCGCCGCCAACGGATGGAGTATAAGTCACGGGTAAATTAATCGTTCCTTTGTTTGAAGGGCCAGTTACATCAACGGTAAAAGCCTGAGTCCCTGTAATGGTATCACCACTCCAAACCCATACACCTTTTCCTGGTAATATTGAATTGGTAGTATTTGAGGCAGCAACATAACCAGAATCTTGAATCCCAAGTTTGGTTTCGTCGTAAAAATAAATACTTGGCCAAGGGTTAGCAGCCGAAGGCCACAAAGGAAATTGGCTACCAGTAAATCCACTCATGATAAAGTCATCTGTCCAATCAGCAATTGTTGCCCCAGTCGTTGGAACTGTTAAAAATCTCCAATTAGTTGCTCCAGCAGCAATATAACGTTGCATGGTGATGTTACCTATAATATCTGCGCCAATTGGAATGGTTTCAATTCTTGCAGTTCCAATAGCATCTGAAATTAAAGTAAAAATCTGTCCATTGGTAGCAAAAGTCCCAGAAGACAAAGTTAATGTTCCAAGTAAATTTTCAGCATTGGTTAAACCAGCTCCAGCTGCGTTATTTAATGTGATATTTCTAAAATTGGTAAGAGTAGTTCCTCCAATATTTTGTGCAAGGTTACCATTAAATGTTACCGTACCATTATTTGCTAAAAAACTACCATTGTTGGTCCAATTTCCTTTAATATTTAGAGCATAATTGTTGGTGGTAATATCTAAAATAGCATTGGTATTAATTGTTAAATTACCATTGGTGGTAATAGCTCCCCCAAAGGGTTTAGTGCCAGTACCAGTTAATATTAAATGATTAAATGTTTCACCCGTAGTTTTGGTAATTGATTGGTTGGTTCCATTAAAAGTTACCGTTCCAGTTCCAGGAGTGAATGTTCCTGCATCTAACCAATTACCTCCAAGTGTTAAATTTAAGTTGTTTGCATTTAACGAACCAGAGTTTATGCTTATGTTATTGGCTACAACAAGATTGTTAGTAGTTAGTATAGCATTCGCATTTGCACTATTTACCACTAAGTTTCCAATTTCTTTGGTTGAATTAATTTGGATGATTTGTGCTGCTGGTGTTGAAGCGTCGCCAATTTGAAGTGTACCACCAGTAACAGATCCTGTTGACCCTGTATTCACATAACCTAAATTTCCTGCACCAGCTTTTCTTATGATAACAGTTCCACCACTCATATTAAAAGTAGAACCTGCTTCATCCATTCTAAATGGAGCTGCCCCAACAGTAGTAGAACCAACAGTATTTAAGGTTAATACTCCACTCGTCATGTTAAAATTAGAGATTGTTGGTGTCCCCGCTTTATCTAACCTTCCCGCAATATTAATGTTTCCACCATTAAAAGTTACCACACCGCCAATAGAAGTTAAATTATTATCGGATGCATTACCAATGTTTAATGTTCCTGAAGAAACTGTTAGTTTTCCATAAAGGGTAAGTGTACCACCAGTCGTATTCATAACTGCCGTTGCATTATTTAACCAAATACCTGTTGATAATGGCAAAGTGGTGTTAGCAGTAAAAGGCGTTAGTGTTGCAGTAGTCGATAATTTAAAAGTTCCGTTTGTTAGTGTTAAAAAATTGGTTGGAAAAACAGTAAAGGTGGTCGATGTAACATCTAATACGTTGGTATTTGAAGTTCCCATAGTAAGGGTAATACGGTTAAAATTAGTTGTTCCACCAGTACCAGATATTGTTTGATTTCCATTTTTATTAAAAGACACATCACAAAAGCTATCAAAATCAGGAGCAAAATTTAAAATTCCATTATTAATTATATTTCCACTAATAGTAACCGTGTGAGTCGTTGTTGCACTCGGTTCAGCCGTAATACTAGCTCCAGAATTAACTGTTAGATTATTTGTAGTTAATGAATATGAATTCGTACGGCCACTTCTTCCAATAATAACTGCTCCACTAGCTCCTTGTCCAACAGTTAAATTATTACAAACTGCAACAGACCGAATGGTAACAATATGTCCATTTTTTATGGTGACATTATCTCCAGAAGTTGGAATTGTGCCAGTTGACCAAGTAGTTGTTCTATCCCAACGTCCTGTAGCAATGGAAATAATATTTCCTGCAGCAGTAGTTGATCGGCTCCCCAAAATAGGAGAACTTAATCTACCATCTGTAACAGCATAAACTTTCCAATAATAAAGTGTGCTTGGTATTAATCCAGTGGCGGTATAACTTGTGGCATTTGCAGCTGTTTGAATAACAAAATTAAAGGTAACATTATCGGTAGAATTGTAAACTGCATAACCTACTTCGTTGGCACACCAGTTGGTCCAATTTACATTCATTGTAGATGAAGTTACTCCTGTAAAAGATAAGCTTGCTGGTGGTGTTCCGTTTGGAGTAGGAGGAGTAAAAGTAAGTTTTGAATTAGAAGTAGGAACAGTTGTTAAATTATTTTTTGCTGTACTGCTAAAAGTAGTTGAATTAGCTGTCTGCTGTGAGAGTAGCGTTGTTGCAGAAGCAGCACCAGTTGTCCAACTATTGTTAATACCACAGGCATATTGCAAAGGATAACTTCCCCCAGCAACAGCCATCATGGTACCATAAACAAATTCAATAACTCCGGTAGTTTCGTAAATTTTTACTTGAAAATTATAATTGGCATTAGGCGAGTTGGTTGGAGAATTCCAGTGGTCAAAATTTAACCATTCAACTGTTAATACTTGATTAGGGGAAGTTCCAGTAACTTTATAAAAAATACTAGAAGCAATAGGGTTTGTACCTCCGTTTCCTGTCCATAAATCTCCATAAAGTGGCGCCAATGCCAACATGGTACTATTAGCAGTAGAAAATTGATTAGACCAATGAGAACCATAAGGAGAAGAACCTGAAGGTGTATTTCCTTGAGATGTAGAATTGGAAAAATCGACTACTCCATTCAAACTAGCACTAATTTGATTGTAACGAACCCCTAAATACCAAAAATCAAAACCAATGGGCACTTGGTAACTTCTATTGTCGTCGTTTTGATTGGAAGAAGTATTTCTCCAAATAAAATAAGAAGGATTATTTGCCGCTATTGAAGAATAAGTAATACCTATTTGTCGAGTAACCGGTGAATAATTAGCGCAACTTTGAGCTTGGGTTGAATTTAATAGAAAAAAACCGATTAGCAGCGCTATTAAGTGTGATAATATTTTTTTCATATGTAGAGATTTTATTATTCTTGTTTTTTATTGCATTAAAAACTTTGTTTAATTTGCAATAAATAGTTGATATGATTAAAAAATTATTGACATACTAAAGTTAATTTTAAAAGTAGCGAGTTGTATTACTATTAGACCAATTACTTTTTTTATACGACAAAAAACTATATTTACCATGTTTTAAGTCATAAATGTTTATTAAAACTACATAAATAATACGTATATATACTTAAAAAGGTTGCGCGTTTATGTGCTAAATATGTTATAAAACATCAAAAAAATGATTTTAAACAGACAAATTGAACAAATTTCTAGGCAATTAAATATCGCCTTTATTCAAGTAAAAAACGCGCTTGAATTATTAAATAAAGGAGCTACAGTCCCTTTTATTTCAAGATATAGAAAGGAGGCTACAGGGAATTTAGACGAAGTACAAATTGCAGCTATTCAAGAATCTTATCAGCGAATTTTAGAATTTGAAAAAAGAAAAAACTTTATACTTTCCTCAATAACTGAACAAGGAAAGCTAACAGAAGAATTACAAACTAAAATTGAAGGTTGTTCGGACATAAAGGAATTAGAAGATGTTTACCTGCCTTACAAACCAAGAAAAGAAACCAAAGCCGATAAAGCTATTGCTTTAGGATTAGAGCCTTTAGCCAAAATTTTAATAGCTCAAACGGGAGGAAATTTTTCTGTCGTTGCTCA
Organism: Vicingus sp.; assembly: GCA_036171675.1. Classification (GTDB taxonomy): domain Bacteria; phylum Bacteroidota; class Bacteroidia; order Flavobacteriales_E; family Vicingaceae; genus Vicingus. Next base: position 26,109 of record JAVHRO010000126.1, read on the forward strand.
AAAATATACCAACTCAAAAGTTCCTGATGTTGACGATGCCATTACTGGTGCAATAGATATTGTTGCTCAATGGATAAACGAACGAATTGCCATTCGTCAGAAAATACGCGGATTATTTTGGCGAACAGGAGTAATCTATTCCAAATTAGTAAAAGGGAAAGAACAAGAAGCCGAAAAATTTAAAGATTATTTTGATTTTCAGGAAGCTATCAAAAAAATAAAATCGCATCGGGTATTGGCTTTGCTGCGAGGACAAGAGGAAGGTTTCTTAAAAGTAGCCATTGAGCCCGATAAACAAGAGGCATTAACAATTATTAACCAAACCATTATTAAACCTAATTCGCCATTTGAGGAAGAGTTGGAAACTGCCATTAAAGAAGCTTATACCCGTTTAATAAAACCAGCCATAGAAACCGAAATACGAAATGAATTAAAAGCTCAAGCAGATATTGAAGCCATAAAGGTTTTTGCTGAAAATTTACGTCAATTGTTGTTGCTGCCACCTTTGGGAGGAAAACGTGTTTTGGCTATTGACCCTGGCTTTAGAACAGGATGTAAAGTGGTTTGTTTGAACGAAAATGGCGATTTGTTGCACAACGAAACCATTTACCCTCACGCGCCACAATATGAAACCAAATTGGCTCAGAAAAAAATAGCAACCCTTGCCAATCAATATAAAATTGAAGCCATAGCTATAGGCAACGGAACTGCTGCACGAGAAACCGAAAACTTTATAAAAAACACTGGTTTTACAACCGATGTAAAAGTGTTTGTGGTAAACGAAGCTGGGGCATCTATCTATTCTGCATCTCCAATTGCTCGAGAGGAATTTCCAACTTTTGATGTAACTGTTCGTGGTTCGGTTTCTATTGGTAGGCGATTGATGGATCCGTTGGCTGAATTGGTAAAAATTGACCCGAAAAGTATTGGCGTAGGGCAATATCAGCACGATGTTGACCAAAAATTGTTGCAACAACAACTCGATTTGGTGGTAGAAAGTTGTGTAAACAAAGTGGGTGTTGATTTAAATGTAGCCAGTAAATACTTGCTGACCTACATTTCTGGAATTGGTTCGCAGTTGGCTGAAAATATTGTGAATTATAGAAAAGAAAAAGGAGGTTTTACTTCACGTGAAGAACTGAAAAAAGTCACAAAACTTGGTCCAAAAGCTTATGAGCAGGCAGCAGGTTTCTTACGTATTTCAGGGGCTAAAAATCCATTAGACAATAGCGCTGTTCATCCTGAACGATACAAAATAGTGGAAAAAATCTGTAAGAATGCTAAAACTTCGGTGGAACAATTGATTGGAAATGAAGCATTAATCAACCAAATTAATTGGGATAATTATGTTGACAATACCATTGGCGAATTAACGCTTACCGATATCAAACAAGAATTGTTAAAACCAGGAAGAGACCCACGAAAAGCAGCCAAGATATTTGAGTTTGACAAAAACATTAAATCCATTAACGACTTGCAGGTAGGCATGAAAGTACCCGGAATTATCAACAACATTACCAATTTCGGGGCTTTTGTAGATATTGGTATTAAAGAAAATGGGTTGATTCACATTTCCAACTTGGCAGATGAATACATTGCTAGCCCTTCAGAAGTGGTTACTTTGCACCAACATGTTATGGTTAAAGTGTTGGAAGTAGATAAGGAACGTAAACGAATTGGGTTGAGTTTGAAAGATTAGAGATAGAACGTTAAGGATTTGGAATAATATCTTCGCCACACCATTTATTGGTATCGTCTGGACATAAATCTTTGTGGAATTTTGATTTTTTAGCAATCAATCTAATTTTTTCAGAAAATTCTGGAGGCATTGTTTTACCTACTTCCTGCTTATATCCAATTTTAATATCTGCGTGATATCTATTAGAAGGATTTACAGGTGGTAATATGGGAGATGGTTCAATTTTAGCTCCAATATCAAAAACTGATTTCGCAAAAATAGATGCTAATCCACAATAACCCTTTTTGTTTATTGATTTGCTCCAAAACTTGCAAAAATCAACAGTTGTGAATGTTAATCTATTAACAGAGACTTCGTCAGCATCTTTTGGATAAGAAGAAAAGGCATTAGGTTTAATCTCCCCATTATCTTTCTTAACCAAATCTGAAAAAATCGTTCTAACAATAACTTCTGATTCGTCTATGATTTTTGGGATTACAATTGTATCAACCATATTAGTTGGTTTAAATAATTGACATGATATTGTTTTGTAAAATATCAATAGAATAATCCGTTATTTCCAAACTACTAAAGTATTCTGTTTCTGCTCCTAATTTTTCTTTATAATATGAAATCTCTTCATTTCCAATTTCTAATGATAATAAACCATTAATTGTTTCCCATTCTATTGTCAATGTCCCGTGTGGATTTGGAAATAAATCACTTATTTGATTAATTATATCTTTATTAAGCATTGAAACTATTGATAAAGCATTTACACAACTTTTGTTCTCTAACGGAAAAGCTCCAAAACCATCCCAATTCTTCTGTAAACAAGCAAATGACAGAATATTAGTATTTATTTCATTAAGCGTATAAATAGTTTGTTTGTTTGTATAAGGATTTAAAAAATCAATGTAATTTAAACCATTATCAACTATTTCTTCTTTCGTATACAATTCTATATTTTCAATATTAATTTGGGGTTTGCTAATGATATTAGCAGATATATTTGTAGGGACTAGACCGACCATTCCAACAGTTAAAGATAATGGTTTGAACAACTGACTTCTATAATGATGTTTAGAAACATTTTTCCCAATTTCAGGTAGATGTAACGTTGCTTCCACACCTCCAAGATTAGAATTTTTGATTAAACCTGTATAATTAGGAGATTCTTTACTCATAATTTAAGTATTTAAAATTTCTTTAAAATTATCTGAAATAACCCAATTAAATATATTAAAACTTTCTTTATTTGCTGATTCCAGATTTTTTGATAATCCCTTTACATCATTATTAAGAATTTGAATATCAATATCAATTAAAATATGATTTATCAGTCCAGGTATATTTGTAGGACTATTAATACCATATTTAAGAATTAATTGACCATTTTGATTATTCTTCATAGTCAATACTGTAATATTATTTAAAACAAAATCAACATTTGGATTGTTTAAATTGCCTTGTTCAATTATATCATTAAAAATGTTATACGTTAATTGTCCAGATTTTTTATCCTGTAAATTAATTTCAACAACATTAATTTTTCGTAGGTTAACACTACTTAAATCAGTGACCTTTAGGGTTTTTTCTATAAAAGTTTTAATTATTTCTAATTCTTTCTTTGTTTCAATAAAAGAATCATAACCTGATTTTGCAATAGTGTAGCTAATTGTGTGATTAGTTATGGTTAAAACTTTATTATTGTCTTTGCTTTTTAAAATTAACACAACTCCATTTTCAAGGTTGTTTTTTGCCTCGAGAATAGGTGCATTTTTTTCATTACCAATAGAGATATTAAGAGTTTGGATATCCTTTACTTCAATTGGAGAAGGTAGAACATCTTTAAAAAGATTGTAGATTTCATTGGAGTTTGCTTTTAAATCGTAAGAAATAGCATTGTAATTAAAATTAAAAATAACAGTTCTCAAAAAATTTTGTTTAAATTTTTTATGTGCTATTTCAGGAAATCCAAACATGATTTATTTTTTATACAAAAATAGAATTATTTTAATTGCCAAACTACACAAAAAATGTTAAAATAACAAAACCTTGGAAGCCTTCATATAACATTATTCAGTCAATTCGCCCCTCAAATTTTGTTGTAACAACTTGGTAGATTCTTCAATTGAAAGGTTTAACCCCAACACGTACATTAATTTTGTGGTGGAAGCTTCAAAAGTCATGTCTTTACCACTAATTACACCCATTTTATTAAAAAACGCACTGGTTTCGTATTTGCCTTGCTCAACTGTTCCACCCTGACACTGACTAATATTTAATATAATAATCCCTTTCCTAATCGCCTCTATCAATAAATCGATGAACCAAATTTGAGTGGTTGCATTTCCCGAGCCAAAAGTTTCCATCACAATAGCTTTTAAGCCTTTGATATGAATTACCGATTCAATAAATTGTTTCGATATTCCGGGGTACATTTTAAGCGTAGCAATGTTGTTGTTTAAATGAACCCGCTTTACCAACTCAAGATTGGAATACGGTCGTATTTTATCGGTGTTAAACTTTAAATTGACTCCGGCTTCGGCCAAAACAGGATAATTAGGAGAAGTAAACGCTTTAAACTCTTCAGCACTCGTTTTGGTTGAACGGTTTCCTCTGTACAAATTGTATTCAAAATAAACCGATACTTCCGGTACGGCAGGTTTACCATTAATTTGTGTTGTTGCAATTTCAATGGCCGTCAATAAATTTTCCTTTGCATCAGTTCTCATCACGCCAATAGGGAGCTGTGAGCCAGTTAAAACAACTGGTTTATTCAAATTCTCCAACATAAAACTTAACGCAGAGGCAGTAAACGACATGGTATCGGAACCATGAAGAATAACAAAGCCATCGTGGGTTTGGTAATTATCATAAATGATTTCGGTTAATTTAACCCAATCTTCTATTTGAATGTTCGACGAATCGATAGGAACATCAAAAGATTTGATGTTAATTTGATGAACAAATTTTTTAATCTCAGGGATTTCTTTTAGCAACGAATCAAAATCGAACGACTTTAACATGCCTGTTTTTTCGTCCTTTACCATTCCTATGGTTCCGCCGGTGTATATGATTAAAATTGAACTCATTTTATTTTGTTGTCATTCTGAACAAAATTTGTTCGTCCGTCAGCTGACGGACGTTAACAAATGAAGTGAAGAATCTGTTTGATTACTAATAAAAAGAGATTCTTCACTGCATTTTACTCGATTCGCTTTCGCAAATTGGTAAAATTTTGTTCAGAATGACAAATATAGTTTTAAAAACTAAATACTTCAACAGAATTTTGAGTAGTAATTTCTGCTATTTTTTCGATGGGTAATTGGTAAATATCTGAAAGCTTTTCAGCAACGTTAACAATGTAACTGCTCTCGTTGCGTTTTCCACGATAAGGAACCGGTGCAAGGTAAGGTGAATCTGTTTCTAGCACAAGATGTCTAATATCAACTTGTTTTAATACCCCTTCCAACCCCGAATTTTTAAACGTAACCACTCCGCCAATACCTAATTTAAATCCACCATAATTAATGATGTGTTTTGCCTGCTCAATATTTCCTGTAAAACAATGAAAAATACCTCGCATTTTTTCGTCGTTCAACTCATCTAAGATTTCAAACATTTCGTTAAACGAATCTCTGCAATGAATAACGAAAGGAAGATTTCGCTCTTTTGCCCAATTAATTTGAGTTCTGAAAGCCTCTTGTTGCTCTTTCAAAAAAGTTTTGTCCCAAAATAAATCAATTCCTATTTCGCCAATGGCACAGAAATATTGTTGATTCAAGTGGTTTTTAATAATGCTTAATTCTTCTAAATAGTTTTCTTTTACCGATGTTGGGTGTAATCCCATCATGGCAAAACAGTTTTTTGGAAATTGCTGTTGCAAAGCCAGCATTCCATTAATAGACGAACTATCAATATTTGGAAGAAACAAACGTTCAACACCATTATTTATGGCACGATGAATTATTTCAGTTCTATCTTCATTAAATTGTTCGCTGTATAAATGGGTATGCGTATCTGTTAAAATCATGAGGGGCAAAAGTACGTAAAAACACTGTTCTTTTCCTGCGAAGGCAGGAATCTAGACCATAAAACAATTCCAATGACTGGATCCCTGCCTACGCAGGGAAGAAGATAATCACATAAATATCTATGTGGTAAAAATTAATAAAACCTACAAAAGCTGTTAAAAAAGTAAAAAGTACTTCGATTTGAGTAAAATTTTATTTTGATGGCTGATTTTTAGTTTACTTTTGCCGAAAATAATTTTGGTTTTTAGCTTTTGTCCGTCAACTGACGGACTTAAACTTGAAACCTCAAACCTTAAACGTATTAGAGATGAAAGTTGCAGTTGTAGGTGCTACCGGAATGGTTGGAAATGTAATGCTAAAAATCTTGGCTGAGCGTAATTTTCCGATAACAGAATTAATTCTTGTTGCTTCAGAAAAATCGGTGGGTAAAGAGGTAACTTACCAAGGCAAAAACTACAAAATTGTTGGTATGCAAACTGCAATTGATATGAAACCCAAAATTGCTATTTTTTCGGCTGGAGGAGGAACTTCGTTAGAATGGGCTCCAAAATTTGCTAAAGCTGGCACAACGGTAATCGACAATTCATCGGCATGGCGAATGAATCCCAACAACAAGTTGGTAGTTCCTGAAATTAATGCCCATGTATTAACCGCTGCCGATAAAGTTATTGCAAATCCAAATTGCTCAACTATTCAAATGGTAATGGTGTTAAATCCGTTGCACAAAAAATATAAAATTAAGCGAGTAATTGTTTCTACTTACCAATCTATTACCGGAACAGGTGTTAAAGCTGTTGAACAATTGAAGAACGAACAAGCAGGCATTAAAGGAGAAATGGCTTATCCTTATCCAATCGACAAAAACTGCTTGCCACAGTGCGATGTGTTTACCGAAAACGGTTACACCAAAGAAGAAATGAAATTGGTTAACGAACCTAAAAAAATTATGGGCGACGATAGTTTAAGAATTACTGCAACAGCTGTTCGAGTTCCCGTTGTTGGCGGACATTCTGAATCGGTAAACATTGAATTTGAAAACGATTTCGATTTAGCTGAAGTACGTAAAATGTTGCACCAAACTCCAGGTGTTACTTTACAAGACAATCCAGACACCAATACTTATCCAATGCCTATTTATGCTCACGATAAAGATGATGTTTTTGTTGGTCGTATTCGTAGAGACGAATCGCAACCAAACACGCTAAATTTATGGATAGTTGCCGATAATTTACGTAAAGGTGCAGCTACCAATGCAATTCAAATTGCTGAGTATTTGGTGAAAAACAAGTTGGTGTAGAAACTAAAAATTCATGCGTAGGCAGTCCTCTCCTGCGTAGGCAGGAGTCTAGACCACAATACTTGCCTTTTAAAACTGGATTCCTGCCTACGCAGGAACGAAGCTAACGAACACCATCTCCTTTCCTGCATGCAAAGAAGAAAAATAAATATCAACCCCGAAACTTAAGTTAGGAATTAAAACGATATTACTTCAAGGATTAATCTTTTTTAGTTTTTCTTTTTTAATAAGAAAATCTTCTACCATCGGTTTATTTAACTCGTCTTGTATAACGTAACCAAGTTCATCACGACTAAATAAAATAAC